>JACMRI010000167.1 GCA_014376525.1 Bacteroidia bacterium
GATTTTCCTGAGCCTCCAGTACCTGTAATACCTAGTACGGGTGTTTTGGATAATGTATCGCTTACTTTAAATTTAGCCGCAAACTCCTCAGGAAAATTCTCTGCGGCTGATATTAATTTGGCAATGCTCTTTACTTCTTTTTGTGCCAAACGATTTACTTCGCCATTGAGGTTGTTGCCTGTAGGAAAATCGCAACGCTTTATTAAGTCGTTTATCATTCCTTGCAAACCCATGGCGCGCCCATCATCTGGGCTATAGATACGTTCTATACCATAGTTTTGCAAATCGGCAATTTCGGTAGGGAGTATAACACCGCCACCACCAGCAAATATTTTTATGTGTCCGCAACCGTTCTCTTTAAGTAGGTCGTGCATGTATTTAAAATACTCGTTGTGCCCGCCTTGGTAGCTTGTCATGGCTATGGCTTGTGCGTCTTCTTGTATGGCACAGTTTACTACTTCTTGTGCGCTTCGGTCGTGCCCTAGGTGTATTACTTCTATACCACTGGCTTGTAATATACGGCGCATAATGTTAATGGCGGCATCGTGCCCATCAAACAATGATGCGGCGGTTACTATTCGTACGTGGTTTTTGGGTGTGTATTTTTCTAAATCTTGCATAAATGGGTGGGTTTAAATTTTGCTCAAATTTAACTAAAAATAGTAATGAATGCTGTTGCTATACAATAACGTTGGTTTTTATGCGTTTGAAAATAAATCAGTAATTTATTTGTATGAAAAACAGTATTGTTTTAATGGCTTTTATCTTGAATATAGCCACGGTAAACGCACAACAAAAACCTTGGCGCATAGGTTTAAAGCTACAGCCTAACGTGTCGGTAAGTTATAATAGCAACAAACCAAATACAGATACTAACTATTTTAAAATAGTACCCGCAAAAGTAAGTCCTGCTATTGGCATTGCTGTAAATTATGCTACTGATAAACTTATTTTTGAATGGGATTCGTACATTAATTTTAAGAAAACAAGTGCTAAATTCGGTGGTTATAATTATTTGATTAGGATGTTTCAGAGCAATTATAGCTACATGACTTATTCAGTAGCAACGTTAAGCAATAAACTGTTTGCAGGCTATTGTGTAAAGAGTAATAGTACTCCATTTTATAAAATATTTGTAGGCCCAAGTGTTGGTTACGATATTGCAGAAGTAACGTCGGGGTATGGTCAAGGCGTTGTAAGTGGCGGTAGTGGGCGCCATCCAAGTGTTACCCAAGTTGGTTTTGAAAGCGTTGCGCCTAGCAATTTTGCGGTTAAAATAAATGGTTTAACCACAGGCATTACGTGCAAAATAAGAACAGAATTACGTAACCATAAACGTTTTGATTATGGGCTTTCGTTTGATTATTTTCACGGTACAATGCCCTACATACAAGCCAAAGCAGTGATTAATTATTTCAACGTTTATCAAACATTAATTAAACCCAAAACACATACTATAGGTATTGACTTTGTTTATTATTTTAGACCTAAAAAAGATAGACCTGTTCAAAAATTAAAGAAAAAAAATGAATAAATTGCTAATTTTACTACACTTAAAATTTATGTGTGTGCAATACACTAAAAACAGTAAGTTTGTTTTTAAATATTTAAACACGATAAAATACAATTAAACAACACAATTATGGAAACTAACACGCCAAACATTACACCTACACCCCCTGCAAAAAACAATACCGCAAGAAACGCGTTTATGGCGCTAACAGGTCTATTAACGGTATCTACTGGGTATTTGGGTTATGAATTATACAACACCAAAACACAAGTAGTAACGCAAACACAACTTATACAAGTAAAGGCTACAGAGTATGATGTGGCTAAAAAAGAAATAGAAGACATTAACACAAAATTTGGCGAATTAAAAACTGATAATACCGAATTGCAAACCCAACTTGACGCCGAAAAAGCACACATAGTAGAGGTTACAGAGCAATTAGAAAAATACAAAGGCGATGCTGCTATGGTAGGCAAACTACGTGGCGAGTTGGGTACTATACGTGGTTTGATAAAAACTTATTTGAAACAAATAGACGAATTAAATACCGCCAACAAAGTATTAACAGAAGAAAAAGCACAAATAACCACACAACTTGGCAACGAAAAAAATGTAACTGCACAGCTTAGTAAGGACAAAGAAGATTTGAATGCTAAAGTGGCTATTGGCGCACGATTGAAAACTACTAATATGTTTGCCGAAGGTGTAAAAATGAAAGGCGAAAAATTTAGCAATACCACCAAATCTAAACGAGTAGATAAAATACGCTTAACATGTAAAATAGGCGAAAACCCTATTGCCAGCAAAACACAAAAAACGGTGTATATGGTTATTACAGGTCCCGACGGTTCTATATTTAATAATGGTTACGACCACGATGAGTTTAAATACAAAGGACAAGAAATGTCGTACTCGGCCAAAAAAATTATTATTTATGATGGCGATGCTATTGAAGCAGAATTTTTTTACACCAAAGTAAAAGATTTTGACCAAGGCAAGTACAACATAAAACTGTATTGCGATGATTCTATATTGGGCGAAACAGTTTTGGAATTAAAGTAAAAACAAAATTATAATTAATAAAAACCTCAAAAAACCAAATTCAAAAAATGAAAAAAATCATTCTATTATCAGGTGTTGTAGCAAGCACAGTATTGTTTTCTTGCTCGTCGTCAATTAACATTACCAAAAAACATTACAGTAATGGTTATAATGTTTCTATAACTAACAACGAAACTAACAAAGCCAAAGAAACCAAAAATGAAGTGGCAACTACTGTAACTAACGTTACACCTACTAAAGCAGAGGAAACAAACGTAGTAACAGAAAACAACAACAATGAAGTAGCAAGTATTACTAATTCAAACAACGACGAAAATATAGCAAATACACCCGATTTTACCGAAACTAAAACATTAATAGCAAGTAGCTACACTCCTACTAAAACAAATACAAGCGTTGTTAAAAAAATGAATTCTATTAAAAAAATTCGCTCATTAAAAAACAATATGGCTTTAGTTGGAGGTGGAGCTGTTAGCCCTATAATATTGGCTATACTTTGTATATTTATTCCACCATTGGCCGTATTTTTAAAAGAAGGTCTTACAGTTAACTTTTGGATTGATTTAATACTTTGTTTTTTGTTCTTTATTCCAGGTATAATTTTCGCATTTTTAGTGTGTTTTGATATCATTTAAAATTTTAAAAACAAACAACAATTTAAAAGGTCGCAACAGCTAACTGTTGCGACCTTTTATTATAATGCAAAAAAATTATTTTTGAAACACTTCCCTCTTTAATACATAAATAGTTTAACTGTACATTTTTACTTATTGTGATAACAACCTCCACCACATCTTATACATTTAGTAAGCACGAACGCTTATGCTCTGCTACTGCTATAGAAACTTTATTTACAACAGGTAGTAGTAAAAATGTGCGTCCATTAAAATTAATCTATCAGCCTAATACTGATGCGAGTAATAAAATAGTAATAGTAGTGCCCAAGCGAAATTTTAAACGAGCAAATAAACGTAACGTGCTTAAGCGCCGACTACGAGAGGCCTATCGCTTACACAAACATTTGTTAAACGATGTACAACCTAAATACAACCTAGCATTATTATTTACTGCACACCAAGAAACTGACTATGCTACTATTGAAAAAAGCACTATTGAACTACTATTGCATTTAAACACAATAATACCTAGCATAGTTAACTAAATGAAATTTGTTTTTATCCTTATTATAAAATTTTATCAGCGTAGTATATCTCCACTGTTTCCGCCTGTATGCCGCTACACTCCCACATGTAGCGTATATGCTATTAAAGCGTTGCAAAAACACGGTGCTATAAAAGGTGGGTGGCTAGCTTTAAAACGTATTGTAAGTTGCAATCCTTGGGGCGGTCACGGACACAATACTGTACCATAACAAATTTACTACATCAATTCTATATTTAAAAAGCCTGCAAACACAATGTTTGCAGGCTTTTTAATTGCTAATTAGTACTATTTACATTTCAGATTCTTCCAACTCATCTACATCTGATTTTTCTTTTTTACTTTTTTCCTTACCCTCTTTTTCAGCCTCTTTATTTGTTTTTTGTTTTTTATGTAATTCTTTAAGTTTTGTTTTTTGCTCATCAGTAAGTGTGCTCATCATTACTTCTCTGCATTTTTTGTTCGAAGCTTTCATTTTTTCTTTTAGCGCCTTCTTATCAGTACCATACTTAGCACGTAATTCGTCTCGTGTTTTTTCACGCTCTAACATTGCTGTTTTTATTTTGTTAGCTTGTGCATCTGTTAACCCTAACTTGCTATTAAGCACTTCCATACGGGCGGCTACACGTTGCTCTGCAGTTTTCATAGCAACCTCAGCTTTTTCAGCTCTTTTAGCATCTCTCTTTTCCGTATTTTGAGCTATACTTAACGTACTTACACCCATTATAAGTGTTGCTAATGCAATTTTAACTACTTTCATCTTGTTTAGGTTTTTAAAGTTTAAATTAATTTAATATTTTTATAAATATATAATAATCGTGCCAATGCTACTTTTAAATAAATTTAATATTCAAAAAAAGTACCTTTACAACAAATTTATAATCTCACATTAATTATTAAACATGTATTTATCAATAACAAATTTTAAAAACGACTGGGCATACGAGTACGAAGCTACATTTAAGCAACTGAGCGCACTTACCAACGCATCGCTTACTGTGCCAATGCCTGCCAATGTACGAAGTATAGCAACACTTGCTTGGCACATTGTGCATAGTATAAGCGAAATGATAAACCACACCGAGTTGCAAATAAACGCCGTGCCACAAGAGGCTATAATAGGACTTACAGTAACTGATTTGGTAACCGAATACAAAAAAACAAACCAAGAGTTTGTGGCCATAATTGGCGCGTGGGAATACAACCAACTTACTGTTAAAACCCCCATGTATGGCGAAGAGTGGACTAAAGGAAAGGTGCTACAAATTATAATGCAACACCAAATACACCACCGTGCGCAACTGGGAATACTTATGCGCATTGCAGGCTTACAAGTACCTGGTGTGTATGGCCCTAGCAAAGAAGAGTGGGCAGCAAAGGGAATGGAGGCTATGAAATAGTTTTAATTTTTTAACATAACCATCTCATAAAAAACAGCCACTAACTAGTGGCTGTTTTTTTTGTTGCATACTACATTAAAAACAAATACATTCGCCGTATGAATAAAATTTACTCTACATCTATACTTTTTGGTGCGTTGGCACTAAGTTTAACCAAAGCAACAGCCCAACAAAACCTTACGTTGTACAATATGCCCATGGTGCAACAAAGCCAATATGCTAACCCAGCAATACGCCCCGAAGCCCGATTAAACATTGGTGCTTTGCCAGGTTTAACGTCTAACTACCTCAACTTTGCCAATAGTGGCTTTACGCTATCGCAAGTAGTACGTGAGGAAAATGGTAAGACCAAAATAGACTTAAACAATATGCTTAATAAGTTGGGCAAAAAAAACATACTATCGCTTACTGGCGAGGTAGATTTGCTCTCGTTTGGCTTTAAACAAAAACAAAATTACTGGAGTTTTAGCGTTATAGAAAAAGTAGATACGCGCATGATGTATCGCAAAGATTTATTTTCGTTTTTAATATTGGGCAATGCCCACAAAGATAACCTAGGCGAAACGTTAAACTTAGGCATAAATGCAGATGCTAACGCTTATACTGAAGTTGGTTTAGGGTTTAACCGAATTATTAAAGAAGATAAATTAATAGTAGGGGGTAAACTAAAAGTACTATTTGGGCAAGGCAACTTATATACAAAGCGTGCCAATGCGACTATAAAAACCGACAAGGATAGCCTAGATATTACGGTAGCTAGCGATGTAGCCGTATATTCAAGTAACATAAGAGACACTAAAAGTTTATTTAAAAACAAAGGACTTGGGCTTGACCTTGGTGCGCAATACAACATTACCCCTAAAATAAAAGTATCTGCCAGCGTTATTGATCTTGGTTTTATACACTGGAAAACCAACACCATAAGTGCCATAAGCGACAATCCTAATGCAAAAGCAACATTTAAAGGTATAGACATTTCGCAATATTTTTTAAGCGCAACAAGCACCGACACTGCCACAGTTCAAAACGGAATACAAAAAAACTTAGACTCTTTAGTTAAAGAATTTAACATTACAGTAGATACCACAAGTAAAAAAGCGTACAACTCACCACTGTTTACCAAAATGTACTTAGGTGGTAACTATCAATTAAACAAATGGAGCAATGCAAGCCTATTATTATACGGACAATTATACGCAAAAGGCATACGCCCTGCAGTAACATTGGGATATAACGTAGCGGCAAAACATTGGTTACGTTTTTCGTTAACGTACAGTATGCTTAATCGTAGTTTTGCTAACATAGGAGCAGGTTTATCTATAAACTTAGGTGGCTTACAGTGGCACATAGTAAGCGATAATGTGCTAGGAATGGTGGTGTATGATAGGTATAAATCGGGTGGAAATTCGTATATAGCACCATCTATTGCCAAAACATTAAACATACGTTTTGGCTTTAACTTAGCAATAGGTCGCAAGCCTCAAGACAGAGATAAAGACGGTATTGTAAACAATAAAGACGAATGTCCAGATACATTTGGCCCATTAGAATTTAATGGTTGCCCTGATAAAGATGGCGACAAAGTACCCGATAAAATAGATGCTTGCCCCGATGTGGCTGGTTTAAAAGCATTTAAGGGTTGCCCCGACACTGATGCCGATGGCATAGAAGATAGTAAAGATGCTTGCCCAACCGAAGCTGGCGATAAAGCATTTAACGGTTGCCCCGATACTGATAAAGACGGCATACAAGACAGCAAAGACAAATGCCCTAAACTTGCTGGCCTAGCACAATTTGAAGGTTGCCCTGACACTGATAAAGATGGCATAGAAGATAGCAAGGACGAATGTCCTACTGTTGCAGGTATTGCTAAATATAACGGTTGCCCCGATACTGACGGCGACGGATTGGCTGACGCTAAAGACTTATGCCCTACCGAAGCTGGACCGCTTGAAAACAAAGGTTGCCCATACAAAGATAAAGATGGCGATGGTTTATTAGACAAAGACGACAAATGCCCCGACGTGGCTGGTCCTAAAGAAAACAACGGCTGCCCTCTTACTGATAAAGATGGTGATGGCGTGTTAGACAAAGACGATGAGTGCCCTACTGTAGCAGGCCCTGCCGATAATAAAGGCTGCCCTAAATTAGCCAAAGAAGAAACTGAAGTATTAAACGCAGCGTTTAGTAACCTAGAGTTTGAAACTGGTAAAGATGTAATAAAAGAAACATCGTTTGATGAGTTGGATAACTTGGCTAAGCTCCTAGTTAAAAAACCTACTTGGAAACTAAAAATGAGCGGACATACCGATAACCAAGGAGTAGCAAAAGCCAACTTAGACCTAAGTAAACGCAGAGCTGCTGCTGTTAAGAAATTTTTAGCAAGCAAAGGCATTGCCGATAATCGCTTAATAAGCGAAGGCTTTGGGCAAACCAAACCAGTAGGCGACAACAAAACCCCCGAAGGGCGCCAACGCAACCGCAGGGTAGAGATGAAAGTTATATTTGAATAAGATTTAATGTTTTCAAAACCTCACACTAATTATAGTGTGAGGTTTTGAATTATTAAAATTAAAGTTAGTGAGTAAAACTACTCTTAACGATACTCTTACTGAGTAATTGCTTATGTTGCCGAAAATAATAAAGTAAACAACTAGCAATGGTTTTTTATACACTCCTACTCGTACACAAGGTTATAAATATGCACCTAACGTTATAAAAACATATGCAAGAAAAATATTGTACTTTATACTAATACCTTTGCAAAATACGCCATAGTAGCCATTGCGACCAAAGCCTTGTGTATTATTAATAAAAAAAACTATTATACCCAGTGTATGTATTTGATAATGGTACTGATTATGCACACAATAAATTATTTAAAATAGTACGTAACAATAAAATAAACTACTCTAACACAGCCGTAGTAGTAATAGACCCAATATTTGACGGTGCACTACCTTTTGTAACCGGTTAGAACCCAAAACAAAGGTTGTGAAAGCACTACCGCTTGCAAACACAGTTGTTGGGTGTTAAAAAAATGTTTTTATATGGCTACAAAATGAGATTAAAAAAATTTAAAAAGAGTAGTATTTAGTAATAAGTGTAATTTTATGCAAAATAAAACATCAAAATAAAACGATTTATTTGTATGAATAATCTCTTATTACGTACCCTTTTTATAATGTTAATTCTGTGGTGCACCGTTGGCGCACAAGCACAAACATTTAAACAACAGCTTGCAGAGCAATACAAGCAAAACAAAGAATACGACAAAGCCGTAGAACTATACAAAGAGTTGTATAACGATAATGCTATTACTTATTTTAATGATTATGTAACTTGCCTAGAAGAAACGGGGGGCGAGAAAGAGGCAGAGAAAATTATAAAAAAAGCACTAAAAAAAGACACTAAAAACACCGACTTGCGCCTGCGCTTAATTACACATTATATAAAAACACAAAACACCGAAAAAGCCAATAAGGAATTGGACGTACTCATAAACGACACACCGCCAGACGCTCCTACAGTAGTGGCATTGGGCAATGTGTTAAACAAACTTAAACTGTATGATTATACACTTAAACTATACGAAATAAAACGTAAAAGTGGTAACGAAGATTATGGCTATAACATAGAAATGGCGCAGGTGTATCAATACAAGGGAGAAAACGAACGAGCCATACAAGAGTATGTAAACCTGTTGGAACAAGAGCCCCAATTACTTGAGCAAACAAAAAGTGCTTTGCAAACATTAATAGGCGACGATAAAGAAAGTGCCCTAAAAAAAGCATTGAAAAGTCAATTGATAAAAAAAATAAATCAAGAGCCTGATAAGGACATTTACCCCGATTTATTAATATGGTATTTTGTGCAAGACAAAGATTTTGAGCAAGCGTTTAACCAAACCAAAGCTCTTGATAAACGTAAGCGCGAAGAGGGACAGCGTGTAATAAACCTAGCAAGTATTTGCAATAAAAATAACGACTATACCACGGCTATAAACTGCTACGAATATGTATTGCTAAAGGGTAAAGACAATTTTTATTACAACGTAGCGCTTGCCGAATTAGCCAATACCCGTTACAATCAATTGGTAAATAATGCCAACTATACCCCCGCCGATGTGCAATTGGTAGCCACTACACTTACTGCTACTACCAATGAGTTGGGCAAAAACGAAAGCACATTTACAGTGTGTTACAACTATATACAACTGTTAGCCTACTATTTAGATAAACCAAAAGAAGCCGAAACGGAAGCCGAAAACTTATTGCAAACAGCACGTGTAACGCCACGGCAACAAGCGCAATTAAAATTGGTAAAAGCGGACGCGCTTATAATGCAGGGAGATGTGTGGGAATCTGCACTATTGTATGGGCAGGTAGACAAACAATTTAAAGAAGATCCTATAGGCGCAGAGGCAAAATACCGTAATGCAAAATTATCGTTTTATAAAAATGATTTTGAATGGGCACAAGCACAATTAGATGTGCTTAAAGCCAGCACCAGTAAGCTAATAGCCAATGATGCGCTTTATTTTTCGTTGCTAATACAAGATAATACCGTAGATAGTAATTTTGTACCATTGAGTTTATTTGCCAAGGCCGATTTATTATTGTTTCAACACAAATATGATGTTGCCTATGCCACATTAGACAGCATAAACACACTATTCCCGGGGCATAGCCTAAATGACGATGTACTATACCGTAAAGCACAAATAGAACTACAGCGACATAATTTTACAACAGCCACTAATTATTTGTTAGAGATAACAAAAACTTATTACAACGACATACTTATGGACGATGCCTTGTTTCTGTTAGCACAGTTGCAACAAAATCAATTTAACGATAGTGCAAAAGCAAGTGCATTATACGAAGAAATAATAACCAAACACCCAGGCAGTATATATGCCACCGAAGCACGCAAACAGTTTAGGGCATTGCGCGGCGATAAACTAAATTAACCAATATGATTAAAAACAAAACGCTCGTAATAAATATATTATTACGAGCATTTGTACATTAGTGTGGACTTAACCGACAAAACCTCGAACTAGTTACTAAAAGATATTGAACTACTATCGAGTTTAAAGCAATACATTTATTAGCGCCGTATATTTATTTGATTAAAATAGACTTAATGACTATTTTTGTACTAAACAATTAAACCAAAGCCATGTAATTAGCTAAAAACATAAAAAAACTACGTGAAGAAAAAGGCTTGATGCAAAAAGAAGTTGCCAATTTTGTTGGTGTTCACCCATCTAACTATTCTAAAATGGAAAAAGGAGAGCGTGAGTTTTCAATTGAAGTAATTGACAAGCTAGCCATATTTTTTAGCATAACCATTGACGAGTTAATTCACATGAATGGTAAAATGCCCAAGGCTGTTACTGTAGAAGATAAAACAACTAACGAAAAAGTACAACTAATATCACAATTGGAAGAGGAAGACAAACACGCCGTGTTTCGTATTATTGACGGTATGCTTACCAAAAATAAATTTCAAACGTTCTTGGAGCAAAATATTCAACTAGCAAAATAATAAAGATATGAGAGTTTTATTAGACATAAAAGACAACAAAGCAATGCACCTAATGGAAGTATTGAAAGGCTTATCGTATGTGAAAACCCAAACAATTTCCAATGAGAAAGCCCTGTTGATGGAAGAAATAAAAGAAGCCGTAGAAAATCTTACACTCGCAAGACAAGGTAAACTAAAATTAAAATCGGCAAGAGACTTATACAATGAGCTATAATGTATTACCTATTCCGCCATTTGATAGGCAGTTAAAACGATTGAGTAAAAAAATATCCCTCGCTTAAAGAGGAGTATTTTGAACTCATTGAAAACCTTGAAGAAAACCCCGAGCAAGGTACTAATCTTGGTAATAATTGTTATAAAGTGCGCTTGTCTATAGCATTCAAAGGAAAGGGCAAAAGCGGTGGCGCAAGGGTTGTTACTAACTTTGTAATTACTGATGCTACCGTGTACTTACTCTCTATTTACGACAAATCTGAAAAAGAAAACTTAACAGATAAAGAACTAAACGAACTTTTAAAATTTGTAAAGGATTAAAACAATAACAGCCAAGACCCTAATACAAGTTGGTTTAAATAGCTTTTAAAAGCCACCTACCACACTTTTAAACCAAAATTACACAACTCTCCCAACTTAACCCACTAACCACCCTTAAAGCGCACCTAATGCGTTTAAACATAAAAACGGCTCGCTAAATTATTAGCTAGCCGTTTTACTTTATACTTTACCCCTCGTTGTCCCCTCTAGGACTTAGCGAAGCGAATCACGAATACAAAAAAAACAATTAACAAATGAGTAAACATACCCACAACCGAGTGCTTGCCGAGCTCACGAACACCATACAAAAACAATATAAGTGAGTAACGTATACACAAACGTAGACTAAAAAACACTCCCTATTATGCCCTGTAACCCTATATTTTATTAGTACTACACGGCTTTTTAAACCCCATTATTTTTAAAAAACCGTAAAACGGCGAACTACCATTTTACCACAAACCTACTCCACATACATAGACTTACTTTTGTAAACTTACTCTATGTTTGTAGAGTTTTGAAGTTCTTCTTTTTGCTCTTTTTGTGTTAGTGGAAAATGCGCTACTTTTTCGCTACCATCTTTGTTATAATCTACATAAAACATTAGTGAATCTTTTATGTAAGAAAAACGTGTAATATATTTTCTATCATAGTCGTAATAAGAGGACTCGCCGTTGCGCATATTATTTTTATAAGTAGTTGCAGTTTTAATAATAAAGCCTGTGGTGTCGTAAAACTCTACAACTCGACCTGTTACCATTCCCATATTTATGACTTGCTGAGAACGTAAAAAGCCACTTTCATAGTACTCTTGATAAAAGCCATTCAAAGTGTCATTTTTGAAAAAATCACGTAAATAAATTTTTTCATTTTTGAAATACATAATATTAGCTCCATTTCTTAAACCATTCTTACACATTGTAATACCTTCAATATTACCATTTTCAAAATAATATATCGTTTCTCCATCTCTTTCTCCATTTTCATTAACTTCAATATCAATTTTAATCTGACCATTAGGGTACTTGAATTGTTTATGTTTCTTCCCACAAGAAACAGTACTCGCTAATAAAAGCGAGTAATAAAGTATTTTTTTCATGTTGTTTTAATATAGAGTTATTACAATTGTTAGTATTTTAAACGTTGCATTATTATGTTTCTTCCTTCTTCTGACGAATAATTTTTATCCGTTTTCTTGTCATAATAATAACCTCGCCCTCGCTACCGCAAGCGCAATGTCATTAAGTTAAGGCTCGTTGCTTGTTATTATTAGATTACACGCCTATTTGCGAACTGTTTTGGTTTGGTTCTTTGTCTATATTTATTAATATCTCTTTCATATTTTCTGTTAGGTCTTATGGGTATA
>JACMRI010000168.1 GCA_014376525.1 Bacteroidia bacterium
CGGTTATACCACTTAAAACTTCTTCGCCAATGGCTAGCTCATTTTTTGTTAAGTAATACGTATATAGTTTGTCGTTTTGTTTTATACGTTTTACCCTTGCATCTCCCTTACGCATAAAATCTCCTAACGAAGAAGCAACAGCAGAACTAGGTGTTTTACCTGTCCCAAAATCATAATATTTTCTCGCTAAAATTTGATTAAAAACATCACCAGCTTTTGCAGGTTTCCCTATATCTTCTAAACTTTTTATTATCGCTTCTTTTAACGTCATCTGTTCCTTATAATTATCTTATCAATATTTACCCGATCTCTCACCTCTCTTATTTACTTGGCGTAAGTATTAAGTCTTGTTCTATTTCGGGTACGTAGTCGCTTTTATCTAGTATGGTTATTGTTTTTTCTATGGTTTTAAAACCTGCTGTTTCTATACTTACTTCGTAGGTGCCAGCGGGCAATATCATTATGTATTTATTGCTATTTACGTTAGACAAATAGGTGCCGTATATTTCGGTAGTTTTAGTATCAATAACAGTAATAGATACTTGCGCTACTTTTTTAACCAGGTCTGTACTGCCACAGTTGCCACGTAGTACGGTTTGTTTGGCTTCTACGTCGTTAAAAGTTATACGGTATATATCTTGGTCGCCCAAGCCCTCCTTGCGCACAGCAGTTATGTACCCGTGTTTACCGCCTTCTTCTAAGCATAGGTTCATGTCATCGTCGGGCGTGTTAAGCGGAAACCCTATATTACTTGGTGCTTTCCATGCTTGTAGGGCATTGTCATATTCGCTTTTAAATATATCGTAACCACCCATACTGGTGTGTCCTTTGGAGCTAAACAACAATGTTTTTCCATCAACAGTTATCTGCGGAAAATCTTCGTCGTAAGCCGTGTTTATTGCCGCTCCCATATTTTGTGCATCAGCCCATTGTCCGTTAGGTAGGCGCTTGCATAAGTACAAATCCATTCCACCAAAACCACCTATGCGGTCGCTTGCAAAATAAAGCAAGTCGTCGTTAGTAGTTATGCTTGCGGCTATTTCGTTGGCTTTGCTGTTAATGTTAGGCGTAGGCAAAGCTACTGGTTGTGTGTATTCGCCTTTGGTGTATGTGCCTAGTTGCAAATCGCCACTGCTTACATTATTATCATACATAAATATAAGTTCGTTGCCATCAGGCGATAAACCTACTATTTCTTCGTTGCCCTCTTTGGTGTTAATATATTTGGGTAATGCTTTGGCTTTGGTAAATGCACCCTTGGTAGTTACTGAGGTATATACATCAGCATAAAAACGTCCGTCGGCACTCATATCACCATCTCTGCGAGAATTAAAATACAACAAACCTTCGTTTTTGGTTATAAACGGATAATAATCGGCAAAGGGACTGTTTACATTTTTACCCAAGTTTTCAAACGACACATTTACAGGAAATTTCATAAACTCCTTACCATTGTAGCAGTGTTCTATGTCTTTATCTACTTGTTTTAAATTATCTGCAGAGCCCTTATTTTTGGCTTTGTAGGCAGTGTATTGCAGTATAGCATCGTCAAATTTGCTTTTAAGATGATTAGTTTTTGCCAATAAATACAATGCGTCGGGGTACTCGCTGGCTTTAGTATCTACCACCTGTTGCAAGTATGGCAAGGCTTCGGCTTTGTTGGTATTAGTGTTTAAGTACGACACACCTATACGATAATTGTACAACGCATTTTTACTATCATTTTGTATTAATAACAAATATTCTTCCAGCGAACGTTCAAAGTTTTGTGCCTGAAATAATTCGTTAGCTTGCTTTGCACTGCCTGTGTTTTGTGCTATTGCGGCTGTAGTGCTAAGTGTAAGTAATAGTATAGATATGCGTTTCATAAATGAGGTGTTTTATACAATTAATTGGAAATTAGTCCTGCATTAATTGAGTGTGAATTTTTAGTATTTGTTCAAGCACTAAACTATCATTATTGTTTGATATTACATAATTTGCCAATTTTATTTTTTCGGCATCAGGTAGTTGGTTGTTTATACGCTCTTGCACTTGTGCTACGGTACTATTATCTCGCTGTGTTACACGTGCTATGCGGGTTTCAATATCGGCTATTACAACTATGGTAGCATTAAGGTGTTGATACAGTTTGGTTTCAAACAATAACGCCGACTCTTTAAGCACATATCTATGATGCTTGTTTTTAGCACAAAAGTCGGCAAACGCTTGCGCAACTGCAGGGTGAATAATCTGGTTGAGTTGCTCAAGTTTTTGTTTGTCGTTAAATACCATGTTGCTTACGTGTGCTCTGTTATATGTGCCGTTGGCAGTATAACTATCGTTACCTAAAAGTGTTTTTATATGAGCTGAAATAATGGGGTTTAGTACCAATTGTTTAGCGCATTCATCACTATTAAACACAGGCACATCAAGCGTTGCAAAGGCTTTGCTTATAGTAGTTTTACCTGATCCTATACCTCCTGTTATACCTATGCGCAACATACTAAAAACGCAAACCTAAAGTAAGCACTGCACTTACATTACTAGCCGTAATGTTGCTTGCATTAACCAAAGTAGGCGAGTACATATAATAACTTTGAGCATTGGTGCCGTATTGCACAGCACCATCAATTATAATACGCCCTGTGCGGTAACCTATGCCACCACTGTAGTTCATACGATAGGTGTTAAACTTTATATTCTGTGCAAATGCTTCGCCGTACATACCTACACCTGCACGTATAGAAAATTTTTTATCTACACGCACCTCACCACCTATACGTATGTTTTGTGTAGTAGTGCCTTGTGTAGCTATTTGCGTGTTGGTAGTACCAAAGTTTTTACTTGGCCCAAAACGTGCTTTTTTATAATCTACATATTCGTAATCTACATTAAGCAATCCTATTTTATTTATAACAAAACCAATACTTGCAGTGGCTCGCATAGGAGTTGTAAGTGTATAATCGTACTTAACATCATTGGTAGTTGCCGAAAAGTTTTTGGTGGAAGATGCAAATTTATTGGTAAAATTATTAGTCATAGAGGCACTATAGGCATCTTTCAAACTAAAATAAGTAGGTGTACGTAACGATGCTCCAATGCGTAAAAATGAAGTAGGGCGGTATACCGCACCCACGTTTAAAAACCAACCACGGCCAGATGTGTATAGGTTTTCATTATACGTTATATCTTTAATTACCGATGTGGTATCGCTTGTTTTTTTAGTTTCTCGCAAGGTAGATTTTTCTACATACTCTACGTATTGTGCGCCAAACGATGCTCCTACGTATAATTTATCATCATAATTACCAGCCAAAAAACCATTAAACTCGCTCATTGTACCTTTGGTGCTTATGTACTTTGCTTGATTAATACCTTGCGTGGGTTTGTTTACAAAATAGGTAGCATCTTTGTTGGGTACGCTATCTATTAAATATGTTTTCCAGGCCAAACCAGTAGTGTAAGGGTCTAATGAGTTGGAGGCTGTACCTTGCGCCCGCATTGCAAATTCATCACCCAAACTACTGCCACTACTAGGGCCTACAATGGCTATATTTTTATAAAAATTATTGTTACGATTATAATTAAAACCAAAGCTAAAACTTTTCCATTTGTTGTTAGTATCGCTTATTAGGTTGGCACTTATGTAGCCCAATTGCCCTAGGTTAGCGTGTACACGGCTATCTGTAGTGGTTACATTATTATAATTGCTCGATGTATTATTAAAATTTAAACCTGTGGTTAATGATACTTCGTCTTTTCGGTAAAACGCAGCGCCAGCAGGATTTATGCTTATTGCGCTAAGGTCGCCCCCAAGTGCGCTCATACTACCACCCATAGCGGTAAAGCGTGCTGTGCCTCCATATTGTGTTGCCGAAAAACGCAGGGCATCAGTAAACGTTTGGGCTTGTGAAACGCCAGCAATAGCAAGCGATGCAGCTATGATATAAGTTTTCATAAATACGGTTTTTTATGTTTAAAAGTAAATGATAGTAAATAACAAAAGGGTTTTCATTTGTATAATTACAATAAATGAAAACCCTTATGTATTATTTTGTTGGTATAAAATATTATGTTCTTGGACTACGCCCCGAATTTTGTTGTGGTGCTTGCTGCATACGTGGTTGCGATTGTTGTTGCTGTTCGTAACGAGGTTGCTCTTGCATACGTGGTTGCTCATAACGAGGTGATTGCTCTTGTTGTTGCTGTCCACGGGGTTGTGCTTGAGGTTGTTCTACTTGGCGTGGTTGCTCATAACGAGGTTGTGCTTGCTCTTGTTGTTGCTGTCCACGTGGTTGTGCTTGAGGTTGTTCTACTTGGCGTGGCTGCTCATAACGAGGTTGTGCTTGTTCTTGTTGTTGCCCACGTGGGCGTGGAATACTTTGCCCATCAGTACCATTGTTACGTGGTGCTTGTTCTGTAGCA
>JACMRI010000169.1 GCA_014376525.1 Bacteroidia bacterium
GCTAACCGTACAAGTGCATATTTAAAACATTCAATATTTAATTTGTATCACTCCGAAAGTGAGTTAATGCGTTATATCAAACGTTTAGAAAACAAAGATTTATCGCTTACCCATTCTATGATATCGTTAGGGTCTTGTACTATGAAGTTAAATGCCGCATCGGAATTATATCCTATTACACTGCCCGAATTTGCTAACATTCATCCATTTGCACCTGTAGCGCAAGCACAAGGCTACGCCAATATGATAGCCGACTTAGATACCTACCTAAGCGAAATTACTGGTTTTGATAAAATGAGTTTTCAGCCCAATAGTGGCGCACAAGGCGAATATGCTGGTTTAATGGTAATACGTGCTTATCATATTGCTAATGGCGATGCGCATCGTAATATAGCTATAATACCATCGAGCGCACACGGCACCAACCCTGCAAGTGCAGCTATGGCAGGTATGAAAATAGTAGTTACCAAGTGCGACGAATTAGGTAATATTGATATTGCTGACTTGCGCGAAAAAGCTACCTTACACAAAGATAATTTATCGTGTTTGATGGTTACTTATCCAAGTACGCACGGTGTGTTCGAAGAAGGTATTATTGAAATTACAAGCATCATACATTCGTTTGGCGGACAAGTATACATGGACGGAGCCAACATGAATGCACAAGTAGGCTTAACATCGCCTGGTAATATTGGTGCTGATGTTTGCCACTTAAACTTACACAAAACATTTGCTATACCACACGGTGGAGGTGGACCTGGTATGGGGCCCATTGGTGTTAAAAAACATCTAACTCCGTTCTTACCATCGCACCCTGTAATAGCGGTTAGTGGCACACAAGCAATACACGCAGTATCGGCAGCGCAGTATGGTAGTGCGTTAATTTTATTAATATCGTACGGCTACATTAAAATGTTGGGCGCACAAGGCGTAACCGATAGTACACGCTATGCTATACTTAACGCCAACTACATGAAAGAGCGTTTAGCACCACACTACAAAATACTATACACCAATGTAAACGGACGTTGCGCACATGAAATGATACTTGACTGCCGCAGCTTTAAAAGTATAGCAGGAGTAGATGTTACTGATGTTGCAAAACGACTAATGGATTACGGTTTCCATGCGCCTACGGTATCGTTCCCTGTGGCAGAAACCTTAATGATAGAGCCTACCGAAAGCGAAAGCAAAGAAGAGTTGGATCGTTTTTGTGATGCTATGATAAGCATTAAACAAGAACTTGACGAAGTAATAAACGGCATCGCACACGCAACAGACAATGTACTTAAAAACGCACCACACACTGCAAATGTACTTACTGCCGATGTATGGGAGCATAGCTACTCTCGCACCAAAGCCGCATTTCCATTGGCACACATTTCTACTGCTAAATTTTGGCCAAGCGTAAGCCGTATAGATGCTGCACACGGCGATCGTAACCTAATATGTACTTGCCCCGAAATAAGCGAGTATGAAAGTGTAGAGGTTTAGTGAGTATATTTAGCTTAACTTTAATGCTAACTATTTGTAATAAATGCCATTAACTATTTACTATAGTTAATGGCATTTATCACAAATAAAATCTAACATTAACACACACAAGAGAGTCGCTTGCATTTGCTTAAATGGTGCTCAAAAAAGATTTTTCGCTAAATAGTTAGACTGTATTATATCATTTTAACTATTGTTTTTCCAGTAAAGTATTTGCTATATTTGTTATAAACATAAAACAACTATTGCATGAAAAGTATATTGCTATCAGCACTTGTAACATTAACCATAGCTACGGCTGTAGCTCAACCATGGGTTAGCCCTAATGCTAAATCATATACTAAATTAAGTCAGCATAAAGCCGATTTTTATAGTTATTGGAAAGGTAAACCTATGCCTACCAAAAAAGGAAGTGGTTACAAACAGTTTAAACGTTGGGAAAATTTTTGGGAAACACGCTTAATGCCTGATGGTACTTTTCCAACAGCACAAACCTTATGGAATAATTACCAACTTACCAATAAAAAACAAACGAATAGTAAGCAATTAGCTCCTGCCAACTGGGTGGATATTGGACCTGTTAATTGTACAGTTACAAGCTCGTATAGCCCTGGACATGGGCGTACTACGGTAGTAGTTCAAAACCCACAAAACCCTAATTCGTTATACGTAGGTACTCCTGCTGGTGGTATTTTTAAATCGGTAAATGCAGGTGCTACATGGGCGTGTTTAAGTAACCAAATAGCTTCGTTGGGCATATCGGGTATTGCTGTAAATGCAACTGATACAAACCAAATTTTTATTTCTACTGGAGATATTGATGGTGGTGATACCTACAGTGTAGGCGTGCTACAAAGTAACGATAACGGAGCTACATGGAACATTACAGGAAACATAGCTACTTATGCAACAGGGAAACTAATGTACGAGCCTAATAGTATAAGTACATTGTGGTTAGCTGGCGCCGATGGTATGTTTAAGTCTACAGATAATGGTGTTAACTGGTACAACGTATTATCTTCAACTGCTGGCGTGCAAGATTTTTCTTTTAAACCAAACGACCCTAATACCGTGTACGTAGTTAATAATACGGGGTTATACACATCAATCAATGGAGGTGCAAATTTTAATATCGCTACAATTTTAGGTAGTTTAAGTAGTTATAACCGTATAGCTGTAACGGCAGCTAATCCTAACTATGTATACTTAGTAACTGCAGGTAATAGTACCGCCGATATACTACGCTCTACTGATGCTGGCGTTACATTTAACACACAACAAAGTTTAATACCTGTAAGTTCGCAAGGCTGGTACGATATGGCTGTTGGGGCATCGCCTACCAATGCCGATGAAGTTTATTTTGGAATACTCAACTTATACCAATCGTTAGATGGTGGAGTTACTGGTGCCGAAATTAATAGCTGGAGCAATTCATTGCAACCTACGTATACCCACGCCGATATTCATTCTATAAGCTACTACGGCAATAATATGTATGTGTGTAGCGATGGTGGTTTGTATAAGTCCAACAATGGGGCTAATTCATTCAATGATTTATCTACACAATTACCCACTGCACAAATTTATCGCATATCGGGTTCAGTGTATGATAAGGGTGTGTTGGGCGCTGGTTTGCAAGACAATGGAGGCTTTTGCTATACCAACGGTGGTTGGAAAATATATAATGGGGGTGATGGTATGGACAACGCCGTAAACTCTAGTAATCCTGATGTACTATATGGTATGTATCAGTACGGAAGCATTTACCGTACGGCAGATGGAGGATTAACTGTAGATGGTATGTTTAACAGTTGGGCTGGTAACCCAAACCAAGGCAATTGGGTAACTCCTCTGCAAATAGATCCCAAAAACAGTAATAGAGTATTAGCGGGTTATGAGCAAGTGTATGAGTACCTTGCTACAACTAATGCGTGGAAAGTATTAACCAACAGCAACCTAACAGGGAATAACATATCGGAGTTGCGTATGTATCCTGCCAATGGTAATGTAATGTATGTAACTACTGGTTACAACTTATACTCTACTACAAATGGTGGTACTACGTGGTCAAATCAAACGACAAATTTACCTGCATTAGCAAGCAACATAACTTCAATAGATATACACCCAACCGACTCGCTACAACTATGGATTACCGTAGGTGGATACAACGGGGGTAACAATATTTATTACAGTAATAGCGGAGGTAACACTTGGGCAAATATATCGGGCACATTACCCAATATGCCTGTAAACATAATAAAATACGCTAATGATGGTACGGATGGTTTGTACATAGGTACTGACTATGGCGTATATTACAACAATAATGTATTAAATAATTGGGTAGCTTTTAACACTAATTTGCCCAATGTTATAATACGCGATTTGGAAATAAATCCAACCCACGACCTATTGCGTGCAGGTACTTACGGACGCGGTGTGTGGGAAACCAACTTATATAATCCTATAGTTGCGAAGCCTACATTTCCGAAACCTACAGCTTATTTTACAAGTAATAACAATAACATTTGTGTAGGCGATAGTATAAAATTTAATGACAAATCGAGCTTTGCAACAAGTTGGAATTGGTCGTTTACGGGAGGCGTACCAGCTACGTCTACACTTAAAAACCAAACAGTTACCTACGCTATAGCAGGTACGTATGCAGTAAAATTAGTAGTTACAGGCGTTAATGGAACTGATAGCTTAGTGCAAAATAGTTACATAAGTGTAGGTAATAATGTACTTAACTTTCCATTTGCCGAAAACTTTGAAGCCACTGCAACCAACGGCGGTTTGCACTCAGTATTTAAAACAACAACCAATAATGGTAGTGCGTTACAATGGAATTTATTTGAGAATTCAAACTTTAATATAAGTGGCTATGGTATAGATACTGTAAGTGTATATTTAAATAACTACAATAGTGCAGCAGGCAACATATCTACACTTGAAACCCCTGTGTATAAGATGAACAACAGTAATTATGTGTTAAAATTTGATTATGCTTACAACTATTACGACCTTAATAATACAGATACATTGTTAGTAGAATATTCTATAGATTGTGGTGTAACTTACAACCAATTATGGTACAAAGGGGGTGCAGATTTGGTTACTGCTATAGTACCAGGTTACACAAGTACATTTTATCCTGCGGCTAATGAGTGGAGTACTGCAAGTATTAATTTAACTACTATTCCGGTTAATGCTGACGTTTCGTTTAGGTTTAAAGACATATCCGATTATGGCAATTTGTTGTACATAGATAACATTAACATAAACAATACAGTTGGGGCCAAGGCAACCATGGTAAACAACAAAAAAACAACGCTGTATCCTAACCCTACCACTGGCGAGTTTAGCATAAGCGCAACTTTAGTACCTAACCAAACTTACGCAGTTACCATATATAATACCTTGGGGCAAATTGTATGTACCAAAACGGTAAATGGTAGTACAAATTTTAATACCCACATTAACTTAAGCAACCAAGCTAAGGGTATGTATTCGGTCACGCTTACGGGCAACAACACTTCGCAAACTCAAAAATTAATAATAGAATAATAACCTCACACATTGAACTTAATATATTTACTGGTAGGCATTGCCATAGGCGCAACAGGCATTTATTTTTATTTTAAAAATAAGATAGACGCTACCGCACAATTGCAAAACAACACCGAGTTACTTACACAACAAGTAGCGCAGTTTACTACAGCACACAACAACTTGCAAACAGAACACAAAGTACTACAAAGCCAGCAAGAGCAATATAAGCACACACAAACTGATGTGGTAAATACATTAGAAAAAAACAAAACCGAAATAGTAACTAAGCTCAATGCCGATGTGCTTAAATTAGAAGAAAGCTACAAACAGCTTGTAAACACAAGCGCTACAGAGCAAGCTACTATACGTGCCAACTACGATGCTATACTTACCCAAGAGCGAAATAAAATAATAGAGTTAAATGCTTCGGTTGAAAAATCGCGCGAAGTATTCAAAGCTCAAGAGGTGCGTATGAAGGAAATATTAATAGAAAAAGAAGAACTTACCAAAAAACTAAGTGCCGATTTTGAAGTGCTTGCCAACCGTATTCTGGACGAGAAATCGAGCAAGTTTACAGAGCAAAACAAAAATAATTTGGACATAATTCTTAATCCGTTAAAAGAACGTATAAAAATATTTGAAGATAAAATAGACCAAAATTACAAGGAAGAAACCACTGACCGTTTATCGTTAAAAACTGAAATTAAAAACCTCGTAAACCTTAACAAACAAGTAAGCGATGATGCCAACAACCTAGCACGTGCGCTAAAAGGCGAAAACAAAACACAAGGTAATTGGGGCGAGGTTATACTAGAAAAAATATTAGAAAGTTCGGGCTTGCGCAAAGGAGAGGAGTACGAACTACAACACAGCTTTGTGGACAATGCAGGCGTGCGCAACATACCCGATGCCGTTATAAATTTGCCCGAAAACAAACACATTATAATAGATGCAAAAGTATCGTTGGTGGCTTATGAACGTGCCGTAAACGCTACTACCGACGAGGAACGAGACCTGCAAGCCAAGGCGCATGTAAAATCGGTAAAGGACCACATAAAAGTATTGAGCGAAAAAAATTACCAAGCGGCAGATAAGTTTAATACGCCCGAATTTGTATTGTTGTTTATGCCCATAGAATCTATGTTTAGTGCAGCCATACAAACCGATGTGGAAGTATTTAACTATGCGTGGGACAGAAAAATAGTAATAGTAAGTCCGTCCACATTATTGGCAACACTCAAAACCATATCCAGTATATGGAAACAAGAAAAACAAAACAAATACACCTTAGAAATAGCCGAAGAATCGGGCAAGTTATATGACCAGTTTGTAGCCTTTGTAGAAGATTTAGAAAAAGTAGGTGCAAAACTAAACGATTCGCAAGAGGCATACAACGATACCTTTAAACGCTTAAAAACAGGTAACAACAACATATTTCGTCAAGTAGATAAACTCAAAGACTTAGGCGCAAAAGCCAAAAAGAAAATACCCGAAAAATATTTAGATGGCGCAGAGAGTGAAGGGGGAAATAAATTAGAAATGTAATTTTATAATATATTGAGATATACTTTTTTCTTGTTAATTTGAAGGATAAGATAGTATGCAGGCTACCGCAAGAGTCTATCTTAGTAAATGTTAATTTTGATTTTAGGCTTCGTGAGAACACTTTCCTAAGTTGTGGAGTTCGTTTCTGTTACTAAAGTTTTACATTTGTACTAAAGTAACAATATAGTGTAACATTATTAACCACACAAGCGGAACGCTTGCGATAGCAAAAGTGGTACAATTTGACCAAGCCGCCTCCCTCGCAATTAAAATAAAAACCACTACAATGAATCTACTACTAAAACGAGCCACTATTATTGATAAAAACAGCGTGTATAACAACCAACAAATGGATATACACCTCATAGACGGACGTATTGCAAGCATCGAAAAAGAAATAAAAAATATTACCAACGCTACCGAAATAAGTGCTGATAATTTGCACGTATCTAACGGTTGGATAGATGTAAATTGTAATGTAAAAGAGCCAGGTTTTGAACACAAAGAAACATTAAACACGGTATGTAATGCGGCTGCGCAAGGCGGTTTTACTGCTATTGCAGCTATGCCAACTACACACCCAATTACTGACAGTAAGGCAAACGTACATTATATTATAAACGCTAGCGCCCAACATGCAGTAAGTGTATTGCCTATTGGGGCTATAACCCAGCAACGAGAAGGGAAGCACCTTGCCGAACTGTACGATATGCAACAAGCAGGTGCGGTAGCTTTTAGCGATGGCAAGCGCACCATAACCGATGCAGGCTTAGTTACACGTGCCTTGCAGTACGTGCAACCCTTTGGTGGAAGATTAATGTTGTACAACGATGATAAAAACATATCCTTAAAAGCACAAGCCAACGAGGGTACTGTAGCTACTACCATAGGGCTAAAAGGAGCTCCAGCATTGGCAGAGCACATTATGGTACAACGCAATATTATGTTGGCAGAATACAACAATGCATCTGTACATTTGTGCAATATATCAAGTGCGGGTTCTATAGCACTTATTAGTGCCGCTAATGCCAAAGGGATACATATTACTTGCGATGTAGCGGCACATTATTTTATGTTAGATGATAGTACGTTGGAGGGCTTTGATAGCAATTATAAGTTTCAACCGCCTGTGCGCAATAGTAGTAATAAAGCCGCATTAATTACAGCATTACACAACAACAGCATTACCGCCATTGGCAGCGACCATACCCCTGAGCCTATTGAAGATAAAAACGTAGAATTTGAAAATGCAGCTTATGGTATAATAGGCCTAGAAACCGCATTTAGCGTGGCACGTAGCGCAACACAAGCACTTGTGCCTATAAGCACATTAATACACGCATTTACCTACGGACCAGCGCAAGTATTGGGCATAAACATAACTCCAATAGCGGTAGGTATTATGGCTAATATTACCCTATTTGACCCTACACTTAATTATACATTTACACCACATCATATACACTCATTAAGTAGTAATACACCGTTTGTAAATGCCGAATTTACTGGTAAAGCATTGGGTATTATTAATAAGAATACGTATATAAAAAGCAAATAATTTTTAAATAATAAAGGATTAACACTTGTGTTAATCCTTTATTATTAGTTAAAATTTTTGCACATTACAATTTATTCATTTCCTCTTGTATTGCTTTTACTTTATCAGCTTGTTCGGTCATTAAATATATTTGTTTAATATTTTGATACAAACCTTTAAGATCATTTTTATCAGCACTACCAACAGCTTTGGCACGTTCCATAAATGGTAATGCCTCTTTAAATTTAGCTTCCGCTTTTAAACCTTCGGCAGCATATAATTTTGGGTCTTTTATTTTATCAGCTTCTGTTTGAATATTTACCCCTTGGTTATAATGCAGAATACCCAGTTGATACAATGCACTATAATGCGTTGGATTTAGTTCTATTGCTTTTCTAAGTCCTGCATCGGAGTTGGTTAAGTATGTTTTTTTATCTGCTGGAGTTACCGCTTTGCCTTTATCGCCTGGGTTTGCCATGTTGTAATATAATGTACCTAGTATGTAATATAACTCTGCATTTTTAGGTTCGGCTGTTATTGCGGTGTTTACATTATCAATTGCCTCTTTAGTTTTACCTTCTTTTATGGCATTGTACATCTCCTCTTTAACCAAATCTTTATCGTTAGGATATGCCTTTCGTCCTGCTGATAATGCCTCTTTAGCACCTGCTGCATCGTTGGCTTGTAAGCACACATTCTCTAAATCCAAATACGTACGCGCTCCGCCATATTGCATAGCTATAAGTTCTTTATATATTGTTTTGGCTTCGTCAAAAGATTTGTTTTTTTCTGCACTAAGCCCAACGTAATAATATACAGTTGTGTCTATTTTGTTATTGTATTTTTTGTTTATTTCATAGGCTGCTTTTAAGTCTTGTTGTGCTGTTGTAAAATCGCCTTTTTTATAAGCATCTACACCTTTGTTGTATTTAGCACTATAGGCACGACTTACCCCTTCTGTGCTTTCTCTTTTGTAGTTACCTTTAGTATCCAACTCCACTAACTTCATCCACGCTTCGCTTGCTTT
This sequence comes from Bacteroidia bacterium, assembly GCA_014376525.1. GTDB lineage: Bacteria > Bacteroidota > Bacteroidia > UBA4408 > UBA4408 > JACMRI01. Next base: position 9,159 of record JACMRI010000169.1, read on the forward strand.
AGTTTTAGCATCGGCATCTATAGCAGTTATTGCTGCATCTTTACTGGTGTATATAGCGTCATATATTTGCGCACGATACATCCATGTTTTAGTGTCAGTCTTAGTATTTTCGTTTTCTGATGCGAGGTCAATGTATTTTTTAGCATCAACTAATTCGCCATTTTTAAAATAATTGTAAGCACTTACTCGGTTGGTGGTTTGTGCATTTGCAGTAATAATACTTGCAACTAATGCTGCTGATAAAATTAATTTTTTCATAATGTGGTTATGTAAATAATCGTTGTTTTAATTGAAGTAATACAAATAGATTGCCAAAGGTAATTAATACCCCAAAATATTCATCATGCTTTTAGCACTTTGTTCCTTGGCAAATAGTTTGGTAGTGTAGCCGCCCTCGCCATCTTTATCAATAAGTATATGCTTGGGTGCGGGTATTAAGCAATGCTGTATGCCACCGTAACCGCCTATACTTTCTTGGTATGCACCAGTATGAAAAAAGCCTATATACAATGGGTTTTTCTTATCATATTTTGGTAAAAATATTTGGTTATTATCTTTCTCTTCATAGTTGTAAAAGTCTTCGCCGTCGCAGGTTATGCCTCCTAAGTTTACGGTGTCAAATGGCTTGTCCCAGTTGTTTATAGCAAGAAATACAAACTGTTGTTTTATTCCCCAAGTATCAGGCAATGTAGTTATAAACGAGCTATCAATCATATACCACAATTCGTTGTCGTTTTGCAGTTTAGTATCAATAACAGAGTATATAATAGCACCACTTTCGCCTACTGTATAGCTGCCAAATTCGGTGTATATGTTGGGTTCATCAACGCCTTCATCATTACATATTTCTTTTATAGTTTTTACAATGTGTTCCGCCATAAATTCATAATCGTACTTAAACGATAGCGATGTTTTAATAGGGAAACCGCCACCTATATCTATACTGTCTAACTCGGGGCATACTTTTTTAAGCGCACAATATATACGTATGTTTTTGCTTAATTCGTTCCAGTAATACGGATTATCTTTTATGCCTGTGTTTATGAAAAAATGTAACATTTTAAGTTTAAAACGTTTACTACCTTTTATTCTTTGTTGGTATAAGTTCACAATCTCTGATGCGCGCACACCTAAGCGAGCCGTATAAAATTCGTTATCGGGTTCTTCGGCGCAGGCAATACGAATACCTAAATTACAGTTTTTTTTTATGGATTTTTCGTAATGATTAATCTCGTCCAAATTATCCAAAATAGGTATAACATTGTTCCAACCATCGTTTACCAAATCGGCTATTGCTTGTTGGTAGTTGGGGCGTTTGTAACCATTGCATATTAGTGTGATATCTTTGCTTATTTTTCCGTTTTGATGTAAGGTTTTAATAATAGGAATATCAAACGCCGATGAGGTCTCCAAATACACTTCGTTTTTTAAAACTTCGTCTAACACAAAACTAAAATGCGAGCTTTTGGTGCAATAGCAGTAATGATATGAGCCTTTGTAATCTACCTTGGCAATGCCCACATTAAATAATTTTTTGGAGCGTTGAATATTTTGACTTATCTTAGGCAAATAAGTAAGTTTGAGTGGTGTACCATATTTTTTAATAAGGTCCATTATTGGCACATCATTAAAAATAAGTTGGTTGTTATCTACCTCAAATTCATCTTGAGGAAAAATAAAGTTGTTTTCAATAAATTCTTGATAGTTATTCATGTGTGATGATGACATATAGTTTTATAGTTAACTTACTTACATTGATTATAAAAACCAAAAGTAACTGAATTACATTAATATAAAAATACTAATCTAAAATTATTGCATTTATCATGAGCAGCAGAAAAATAAAATTTATAGAAGTAAAAAGCGAACTAGGAGCAGGAACACGTGGCGCAAGTATGGGTATAGACGCACTTAAAATTGCCGCATTGGATTACGGTAGTTCATTGTTTAAAAAATACGAGAGTGTAGAAGTGCCTAACGAAAATAATTTATTGTTTGAACCTATTGGAAGCCCTTACGCGCGCCGTATAAAAGGCATATATAGTATGTGGGAAAAAGTAGCTACTGAAGTGAGTGCTACGCTTAAAAAAGGTATATTTCCTATAATACTTTCGGGCGACCATAGCAACGGAGGAGCAACAATATCTGGAGTAAAAATGGCATTGCCCAAAACGGCTAAGCTAGGCGTAATATGGATAGATGCACACGCCGATATACATAGCCCATACACAACACCAAGCGGAAACATGCACGGAATGCCTCTTGCAGCTGTGCTTAATGAAGATAACCTCAACAATAAAAACAATAAGCCCGACAAAGAAACGGTGGACTATTGGAACAAAATGAAAAAACTAGGTAATATTGCACCCAAAATTACCTACAAAGATTTGGTGTTTATATCCTTGCGCGACGTGGAACCCGAAGAAAGTTATTTGCTTAAAAACAACAAAGTAAAAATATATACTACCGCCGAAGTGAAACGTAACGGTGTAGAAAGTATAGCCCGAGATACACTTGCACACCTTGCGCATTGCACACATATATACATTAGTTTTGATGTGGATAGTATGGATAGCAGCATAAGTAAAGGTACTGGAACACCTGTGCGCAATGGTATTAACGAGAAAGAAGCAGGCTCGTTATTAGTACGACTAATACAAAACGAAAAAATGTGTGCCTTTGAAATATGCGAAATAAACCCAACATTGGATAGCGAAAATTTAATGGCCGAAAATACATTTGAGATATTGCAACGAGTGGTAAGCCAGTTGGTGTAATTTGCGAGAAAATAATAGCTAATATTTAAGTAGCGAGTACGCATCAAATTATCCGCTACACTTTATGTAAACCTATTTGCCGATTTGCGGATTTTTAAAAATAGTTAGCCAAGATACAAATCGAATCTTGGCTAATTAATTTTTAAACTCATAACTGCCATAAAAAAATAAACTAATGAGCTTATTTTTTAAAAACATGTTATCTAATTTGGTAGTGTTAAGTAAGAAAGAATTGCCGTATATGATTTTTAGTATAAAAATTTTACAGCTAACTCTCCATAGTTCTTTTATTTATAAATGGTCATCGTCTATTTAAACATTATTTTTTATAACCATATCTCGCAAGCAGTTTACCCACGTATCGTTGCTATTAAGGCTTGGTACAAGTTGTATTTTTTCGCCACCATGTTCAACAAATATTTCTTGGTACTCCACACCTATTTCTACTAATGTTTCTAGGCAGTCTGCAGTAAATGCAGGACTAAAAGCAAGTATGCGTTTTGCCCCTTTTTTGGCTAAGTCTTGCAGCACATTATCGCTGAATGGTTTTATCCATTTTTCGTCGAGGCGCGATTGAAAACTTACTATGTATTTATCTTTAGGGATATTCATTTTTGCAACAATAGCACGTGTTGTGGCGTAGCAAGCTGCTTTGTAGCAATATTCGTTTTCGTCGTTTATTTCGTCTTCGCAATGGTGGTTGTCGCACACACGGTCTTCATATACTTTGTTTACATGGCGTGTGGGCAATCCGTGGTAGCTAAACATTATGTGGTCGTATTCATCAACGTTAAATTTTTTACCGTTTTCAACTATCGCATCTATGTACTGTGGATTATCAAAATATTGGCCAATAAATTTTACATCGGGTATTACCCACCATTTACTCATGTGTTTCATTACCTCTTCAAACGCAGTGCCTGTGCTACTTGCGGCATAGTGCGGATACAATGGCACTATAATAATGTTTTTGTAATGCTTACTTTGCATACGTGCCAATACATTTTTGATGCTGGGTTGTTGGTAGCGCATTGCGAGTTCTACTTCGTAGTTAGCGCCTAAAGCTGTTTGTACTTTTTGTTGTAAATTTAACGAATGTAGCATTATGGGCGAGCCTTTATCTGTCCATACTTCTTTATATAATTTTGCGCTTTTGGGCGCACGAAACGGCGCTATAATTCCGTGTACTAATATTTTTCGTAAAATGTAAGGAACGTCTATTACGCGTTCGTCGTCTAAAAACTCACGCAAATAACGACGCACATCGCCAGTAGATGGGCTTTTGGGAGTTCCCAAATTAATTAATAAAACGCCAGTTTTTGCCATAATAATTGAGTAGTATATAAATTAAAAAGTTGCTAAAATTGTGTTGATAATGCAACGCAGTTTTAGCAACAAAAGTAAAACAAATAAGATGTTTATGTAACCGAAAACCTATTTTTTGTTTTCAGGTTCCATTATCGCAAAGGCAAAACCTATTCCAAACAATAGGGTTACAAGTCCTGCAAAATAAGGGATTAGTTCATTCATAGTTTTAGATTTTATTAATTAATTTTAAATAAATACCAAACGCTAATATTGATGGCACCCATATACCAATAAATATTCCAGACTCGTGTTCGCCCTTAAACC
>JACMRI010000170.1 GCA_014376525.1 Bacteroidia bacterium
CTTCGCATCATCTGGAGTACCAATTGAAACGCCAAATGCTGTAAACATATTTTTTATTTCTTCGTTTTCAAATATCTTGTGCATCATGGCTTTTTCCACGTTTAATATTTTTCCACGAAGCGGTAATATAGCTTGATAGTTACGGTCGCGGCCTTGCTTGGCTGTACCTCCCGCCGAATCGCCCTCCACAAGATAAACCTCACATTTTACTGGGTCGCTATCTGAACAATCCGACAATTTGCCTGGCAGGCCCGAACCTGTAAGTACATTTTTACGTTGTACTAGCTCACGTGCTTTTTTGGCGGCATGGCGTGCTGTAGCTGCAAGTATTACTTTTTCTACTATTATTTTGGCTTGTTTAGGGTGTTCTTCTAAGTAACGCTCAAGCATTTCGCCTACAGCAACATCTACAGCACCTACAGCTTCGTTGTTACCTAATTTGGTTTTTGTTTGCCCTTCAAATGATGGCTCTTGTACTTTTATGGAAATGATTGCAGTAAGTCCTTCACGAAAATCATCACCACTTATTTCAAATTTTATTTTGCTCAATAATCCGTTTTTATCCGCGTAGCTTTTAAGCGTGCGCGTTAAACCACGACGAAAACCAGCTAAGTGCGTACCTCCCTCGTGTGTGTTAATGTTGTTTACGTACGAGTGTACATTTTCTACATAAGTGGTGTTGTAGGTCATTGCTACTTCTACGGGTATACCTTGTTTTTCGCCAGTAAAGTAAATGGGCTCATCAATAAGATTAGTACGGTTTGCATCCAAAAAAGTTACAAACTCTCGCAAGCCGCCTTCGCTACGAAAAGTTTCGCCCACGTTAGTACCGTTTTCGTTTTGGTTACGTTCGTCTTCCAAAGTTATGGTTATACCCTTATTCAAAAACGCCAACTCACGTAAGCGAGTTGCTACAGTATCGTAGCTATATTCGTGTACTGTAAATATGGTTGCATCTGGCTGAAACGTAACTATAGTTCCACGTTCGGTGGTTGTACCTATTTCACGGCAAGCATATAATGGTTTACCTATGCTAAACTCTTGTTCGTGTACTTTTCCGTTGCGGTGTACTTCGGCTTTTAAATGTATTGATAATGCATTTACACAACTTACCCCTACACCGTGCAGTCCGCCTGATACTTTGTAGTTTTCTTTATCAAATTTACCACCTGCGTGCAATACGGTAAGTACTATTTCTAAGGCTGATTTGCCTTCTTTGGCGTGTATTTCGGTTGGTATACCACGTCCGTTATCTTTTACTCGTATTCCGTTGGTTTTGGTTATGGTTACATTTATGGTGTCGCAGTGTCCAGCCAACGCTTCGTCTATAGAGTTATCCACAACTTCATATACTAAGTGGTGTAATCCTTTAAAATTTACATCGCCAATATACATGGCAGGGCGCATACGTACTGCTTCTAAGCCTTCGAGTACTGTTATACTATCAGCACCATAATCTTCGTTTTTTTTTGGTAATGGGGTATCGCTCATTTTATTTTATAATCTATTTTTAGTGTTGTACGAATGTAATAATTATACTTATTTTAATTGTATTTAATTGGTCAATAATAAGGGTTTTTATTAACAAAATAAGTGGTTGTAAACGTTAGTAAATAACACTATGTATTTGTTTAAAATAAACTAACTTTGAAAAAATGGAATCTGCGTCAAAATCTAAATTAATTTTTTTACTTTCAGGGATAATTCTTGGGCTTGGGGTAAGTTTTGTACTTACACTTACCAATACCAATGATACTAATATTGCCCTTAAAGACGAACAAATAAAAGAAAGTGCTTTAAATAGTTTTACCGATAAATTGTTGCGTTTGTTGTATTTAAAACGTGACTCAGTAACTACTGATACTGTAGAGAAAATTGTAATACGTACAGCAATACCATCAATCCTAAAAACTACTAATAGTGATACCAGTATTTATAATACAGCAATACAGCAAGATTCAATAATAGATGAAGCTTTATCCGTACGCAAAGATGAGCTATTAGAAACACGTTTAATAGAAATAACTAGTAACCAAATACGCAAAGCTAATGCTAGCGATTCATTAATGGCCGATGTAGCCAATGTGCCCACTAGTGCAAGTAATGTGTTGCGCACTATTACTGTAGAGTACTGGCAATCGCCTATTAATTACAAAGGATATAAAATGAGCAGTGGAAAGTTAATTTTGTTTGGTTTATCGCCCGACGAACCATTATCATTAACAGAAATTAACAACGATTTTTTTTTAAAACATGCTAACAATGTATATAAAGTAGCATCATGTGCCGACTTTCATTCGTTGGAACGTATGTGATTTTTTTGTAATACTAATGAACATTATACTACATAAATATCACGGAGCAGGTAATGACTTTTTGTTGATAGATAATCGTGAAAGCAAAGTACACCTTAGCACTGCTCAAATAGCACATTTGTGCCACCGCAACTTTGGTATAGGGGCTGATGGATTAATGCTATTAGAAAACGATACGCACCACGATTTTAAAATGGTATATTTTAATAGCGATGGAAACCAAAGTACTATGTGTGGCAATGGTGGACGTTGTATTGTGTTGTTTGCTCATCATTTGGGTGTAATAAAAAACAGTACTACCTTTACAGCTATAGATGGTGAGCACCAAGCAAGCATTAATGCTGATGATACTGTAAGCTTACACATGATAGATGTGCACACTATACTGTTGGATAAAACATATTACGAAATAAATACAGGCTCGCCACATTACGTAAAATTTACTAATGATGTAGAGGGCATAAATGTAACTATTGATGGGGCGAATATTCGTAATCAAGCTAAGTATATGCCCAATGGTATTAATGTAAACTTTGTACAAATAATTAGCGAAAACACATTAAAAATTCGCACCTACGAACGTGGTGTAGAAAACGAAACCTTAGCCTGTGGCACAGGTGTTACCGCAGCCGCAATAGCTTATTATATTAAAGCGCAAATAACTAGTAGTACACTCACAGTAGCAGTACAAGCACGTGGCGGAAACTTATCAGTAGCATTGCATTTTAATGGCAACAATAGTTTTGATAATATAGTACTTACAGGACCTGCACAACGTGTGTTTGCAGTAGAATATAGTTTGTAATAAACAAAAACCATTTTTTCTGTATTTATTCGTAAAGTCTTGGTTTGAACTATATACTATTTGGCTTTTTTACTATTAGTTTTGTTTTTGTAAAAACTATATATACTAAAAGTAACAAAGTTAAACATATTAATAGGTGTATAACATAGGAGTAATGACTAACCCAAGGTCCGTGAAACATAAAATAGCGTTGAGTTGCTTCAGGTACTAAAAATTCCTTAGCGGTGGTTATGCCTTTGTTTATGGTGTACCAAAAGTGAGACATTAAAATATTTAAAAAAGCAAACCCAATAGTGAACGCAGATGATATTGTGTAGTATTTATTGAGGGTTATCAATGTTATTAAAACAATAAAAGGATAATAATTGATTAACTGACGAGACTCGTTTCCCACACTGAAGAAAAAAACAATAGTAATGAAAAACAACATTCCAAAACCGTAGTTAGCTACAACTATTTTAAAGTTTTTAATTACAAATAGTTGCATCAAAATGATTAGGCCAAAATAATAAGTATGTGCCACCAAAAAATTAAATGGTTCTTGAACTACTTGCTTACACACGTTTAACAAATAGCCCTGAAAAGTAAGCACAGAAGCTACATTTGATGATAATAAAAAAATAGTACTCTTAATAATTAGAAAAATTGTCAGTGTTACAAACACTGATTTTTTGTTTATGGCAGCGTAAATATCTTTTAAAGAGAAAAAAACTTGATTATAAGTACTCAAAAAAATTATATAAAAAAGCCCTACTAAAAGAGAAGCCCAAACCATGATCGATTTAATTAAATTGGTTTGAAATGATTGAATAATTAAATTAAAATTAGTTTCGTAAAACAGCACAAAAAAAAGAACTATTAATAGAAGTGGAAATAAAAATTTAATCGTAAGTGGAAGTATGTTTTTGTTTTCAGAAATAGCAATCCATTTATTTGTACTTATGCTAGTGTTATTATTATTTAAAATAGGAGTTTGATTAAACATAAATAAAATGCTATATAAAATAAATGTTGGGTATACAAACGAACCTATCAATATTAAAAGAAAGGAGATAAGCGTATTTTGTTTTAAATAATAATATACCAAAATAATACCTATAATATAAGCTGAAATATCCATTAAAACGGGATAAAACATGGCTAATTTTAAAACGGGAAAGCAAAAAAATAATGATGCAAAACCTATTAGTTCAACATTTTTGGATAGCTGTAATAAGTTGGCAATCTTAAAATAATAAAACATACCTATACTTATGCAAGCAAAATTAATACATAAGTATGCCCTAAGAACATTAGCGTCCGATAAGTCAAAATGAAAAATTCTAAACACAATATTAGTACAAAACGGAATAGCTATTCGTTGAAAACGATAAGGCTCTATGAGGTGTCGTTGTATATGCCCAAGTACGTTTAGCGTTAGGTTACCAAACACTCTGCCGTCCCAACCAAAACCATTATCTAAGAGTATTTTTTCAGCATTAAAACCATTAATTAAAATAATTAAAACTATGGATACCAATACCAATCGGTATGAGTTTGGAGTGTATTTAGTTATAAAACTGGAGGCCATTTTTTAATTAGCGAGTTAAATTAGTAATCTAATATTTAAGTAGTATAAAATGTAGCATATTTACATTTTGTGCTATTATTAGTACTGTAATAGTACAAAAAAGATGAGCAAGTGATTAAACATAGCTCATCTTTTTTAGGGTAATAATTATTTTTCTTACGCTCTATTTTTCCAACGTCATTTCTTTTACTAAATGTCCTGCACCTGCGTATTTGTCCATTATAAACATAACGTAGCGTATGTCTACACTTATGTTGCGCACACGGCTAGCATCAAAGTGGTAGTTGCTCATAGCACCTTCCCAGCCTGTATCAAAGTTAAGGCCTAATAAGCGTCCTTTACTATCTAACAAAGGCGAACCAGAGTTACCTCCAGTGGTGTGGTTAGTGGCTATAAACGCTACGGGTACATCGCCAGTGGCATCGGCATATATGCCAAAATCTTTTTTGTTGTACAAGTCCAATAATTTATCGGGTACTGTAAATTCTTCGCTGGTATTGTCCATTTTTTCAATAACACCTTTGAGGTGTGTTATTTGTTCAAACATAGCACCATCATAAGGTTTGTAAGGCTCTACAGTACCATAAGCTACACGTAATGTAGAGTTAGCATCGGGCCAAAACTTTTTGGTAGGTTGCATAGCTCTTAATCCTGTAACCCAAGTACGGTTCATTAATTCTATTTTGTTTTTTAATGCAGTATATTCAGGCTTTACGGCAGTGTTGTAGTTATCTACTATGGCTTTGGTTGTGTTGTATGCCTTGTCGTTTTCTAATGCTACTATGGCTTTTCGGTCAAACGCTGTAAGTAGTAGCATCATTTTTTCTTTTGATGCAAACGTGCTGTTAAAAACATCGGCACTCATAGTAGTAGGGGCTGCAACGCCTTTGTTAGCTATGGTTGTAGCGTGTGTAGTTTTAGCAAGATACATACTTAACATTTCGGTAAACACTTCTTTGTCGGTAGCTACATCATAATCCTTATAAAAATCTTCAATACGTTTCTTGTTTTTTTCTAATTCTGCTTTTACTTCATCGTCCGTCTTTTTTTCGTCTTTAGCCATAGCAACTATTGCGGTAAATGAGTTGGCCATTTTTAATACTTCGGGCGCTAATGCACATTCGCTCAATAAGTCGGTTTCTAACTGTAATGGATAAAATTTATCGTAGGTGGTTTTAAATTCGCCTAATAAGTTTTTGTAAGTAACATCGCCGCTGGCATCAGCCCATGCTTGAAATTTAGTTTCAATATCTTGTTTGTATTTCATGGTATTTAAAATACGCATACCTTTATTTTCACCTTGAAACTTTTTGTAATAGTTGCTTACACTAGCGTGTTTACTTGCATATTGTAAACGTACAGTTGGGTTTGCACGCATGTGGCTTGTCCATATACCCAGGCGTTTCTCACGTGCCTTAATGTTGTTAGGGTTAGATACTTCATACACTTGCTTAATACCATATGATGTTAAGTATTGAAACGTACGCCCAGGAAAACCGTAGGTTAGCGTAAAGTCCCCTTTTTTGTAACCTGATGTAGAAACTTTTAAAAACTTTTTGGGTACATACGGTTTGTTAGCTGCATTGTATTCGCAAGGCTCATTTTTTTCGTTAGCATAAATACGAAACACACTAAAATCGCCCGTATGACGTGGCCACATCCAGTTATCAGTATCGCCACCAAACTTACCCACCGACTCTGGCGGAGCACCTACCAAACGTACATCTTTAAACGTTTCGGTAGTAAACATATAGTACTCGTTACCAAAAAAGAACGAACGTACTTTGGTTTGATAGCGTGTGCCTTTGGCAGCATCAGCTTCTATAACCTTAGCATTTTCTTCTATTTTTTTGGTGCGTTCTTCTTCCGTCATA
>JACMRI010000019.1 GCA_014376525.1 Bacteroidia bacterium
TGCTAAACTTAAAACAAAAGGATATGGCGCTACACGCCCCAAAATAAAATGTGCAACTCCAAACGCATGCTCCGAAGACGAACATTTTATTAACCGCAGAGTAGAAATTAAAATATTGGAGATATAGCAATTTTATAATTAGTAACTAATATAGAACACACAAAATAATTTCGGAAAAAATAATAAAATTGACAAAGTATAGTGCTCCCCAATTTTAGGACGGGTAATTAAGATAAAACTTAGCAACCAAAAATCTAAAAAAAATGAAATCCAATGTCAGTCGGAAATTTAGTTCCAAATTCAAAACAAATTATGCCTTAAGGCACTAAAAGAACTCGATATTATTAAAAAAATATTGTGTGAAAAACATAACATTAGCCACCGCTCAACTTAACCTTTGTGAAAAAAAATTAGCAAATACTAGCGTTGTTTTGGAGAAAGACTCCCTGAAAGGCTTGTAATTGCTAATATTACAAGATTATTATAAATTACGGATACATTACTTTTTTTAAAATTAGAAGAAAAAGCAATAGAAAATAAAAACTCGTTATAAATTTAAAATATAAAAAAAGTAAATTACTTATTCATGAAGTTAGTTACATTTGTATAGTTACCATAAAATCTATTTTAAGTTAATGTATAAATAGAAATAAATATTAGGTAACTTTAATAAACATTACTACATAATAACTACACCTATATAAAAGCAATGGAACGCAAAAAAATAGCAATAGCATTACAAGGGGGAGGTTCGCATGGAGCATTTACTTGGGGTATTTTAGAAAAATTGTTAGAGGAAGATGTGCTCGACATACGTGGTATGTGTGGTACTAGTGCTGGTGCTATGAATGCAGCAATAACAGTATACGGTATGCACAAAAATGGCAACCAAGGTGCTATAGATTTGTTGGAAAAATTCTGGAAGCGTGTATCAGACAGTAGCAAATACAGTATAATGCAACCTAGCTGGTTAGACAATGCGCTGTACCCTGGGGGAATGGATTTTTCGCCTGGTTACCAGTTTTTTAATATGTTTACCAATATACTTTCGCCTTATCAATTTAACCCTTCCGATGTAAACCCTTTGCGAGATATATTGCTAGATTTGATTGATTTTTCAGAATCTAATCAAAGTACAACCAAGCTTTTTGTATGTGCTACCAACGTAAAAACCTGCAAACCCAAAGTATTTAGAAGTCCCAATATTACAGTAGATTCATTAATGGCTTCGGCTTGCTTACCTTATTTATTTAAAGCGGTAGAGATTGATGGACAAGCATACTGGGACGGAGGTTATATGGGAAACCCACCAATATGGCCATTGATAGATGGTACAGATACCAGCGATATTTTATTGTTAAAAGTAAACCCTATAGAAATAGAAAACATACCCAAAACAGTACGCGATATACAAGACCGTATTAACGATATTTCGTTTAACTCAGCATTGATAAATGAAATGCGTATGATTTATTTTAAAGATAAAATATTGGATATGGGGCATAACTTAAAAGGTAAATTACGCAAAATTAATTTTCACGAAATAGCCGCTGATAATGTGTTACATAATTATACTATGTCGTCAAAATCAAACACTACGTGGGATTTCCTAAACGTATTACGTATGAAAGGGCGTGAGTGCGCCACACAATGGATTGCTGAAGATTTTAAAAATGTAAATTTGAAATCGAGTCTTAAAATTAAGAATATGTATTTGTAATATCCCACAAACTATTACTTGTGAATATTCCATTAGCCGAACGCTTACGCCCCACCACACTAGATAATTATGTTGGGCAACAACATATAGTTGGGGCTAATTCGTTTTTGCGTAAATGTATAGCAATGGGCAATTTGCCCTCGCTAATTTTATGGGGACCACCAGGTGTAGGCAAAACTACACTAGCCAACATTATAGCAAAAAGTATAGATGCACAATTATACACGTTAAGTGCTGTAAACGCTGGTGTTAAAGACGTAAGAGAAATAATAGAACGTGCCGAGAAAGACATATTTAAAAAAACAATATTATTCATTGATGAAATTCATCGGTTTAATAAATCGCAACAAGACGCGCTACTGCACGCTGTAGAAAAAGGAATAATAACCCTGATAGGAGCCACTACCGAAAACCCTTCGTTTGAGGTTATAAATGCACTACAAAGTCGTTGCCAATTATTTGTGTTACACCATTTATCTAAAGATGAATTAATAACATTGCTTCACCGCGCTATAAGTACTGATGAATATTTATGCAAACGAAACATAGTAATAAACGAATATGAAGCCTTACTACAATTAAGCGGTGGAGATGCCCGCAAACTGCTAAATACCTTAGATATTTTAGTAAGTAGTACTTACGCATCAAGTATTATTATAACTAATGCTATGGTATTGGAAACAGTACAAACCAATATTGCACTGTATGATAAAAATGGCGAACAACACTACGATATTGTATCGGCATTTATAAAATCGATGCGAGGCAGCGACCCTAATGCTGCGGTGTATTACTTAGCACGTATGCTCAAAGGTGGCGAAGACGTAAAGTTTATAGCACGCCGTATGCTTATATTTGCCAGCGAAGATGTCGGTAATGCCAACCCCAATGCCCTGCTACTTGCTAATAGTTGTTTTGATGCAGTGAGCAAAATAGGTATGCCCGAAGCACGCATTATACTTAGCCAGTGCGCCACTTATATGGCAAGTAGCGTAAAAAGTAATGCTAGTTATTTGGCTATTAACAATGCTTTTGCTACCGTTGATGCCACAGGAAACCTGCCTGTACCCTTACATTTGCGCAATGCACCCACTAAACTAATGAAAGAATTAAATTATGGTAAAGGCTACACATATTCGCACAACTATGCCACACAATCTGCAGAAGCTGCACAAGAATTTTTGCCCACCGAACTTAGCAATACTACATTTTATACTCCAACTAACAATGGCTCGGAGGCCAATTTACTTAAGCATTTGCGCGAAGTATGGAAAGGGAAATACGGCTATTAAAACTGGTGTTTAATAGCCGTATTTATATAATTTGTAAACTAAAATTATTTTTGCTCTAATTTCTCTAAGCGTTTTGCTAATTCTTTGTTTTGCAATACCAACGCATTTATTTGTTCTTGTTGGGTTTGTTGATACGTAGTGTTTTGTTTTACAGTTAATTTTAACGCTTCTACTTCAGTATTTACATCTTGTACAGCTTTAACTATAAGTGGTGTTATTTTACCGTAATCTACTCCCCACGGATTAGTTTTTGCATTATCTCCACCTGGTGTTACTGCCTGCGGATAAATGCTGTGTAGTTGCTGCGCAATATAACCAGTTTCTAACAAATTGATAGAATTGCCTATACGGTTATAATCTGCTATCTGTATTTTCATCAAATCGTTAATACCAAAGGCGGTGGTGTGTATGTTTTCTTTTAAACGACTATCGGAAGTGGTGTTATATGCTACTGAGTTTCCAGTTAAATTTGCAACAACAGCCCCTATTAAAGTACCATCGGCTTTCGAAAAGGTTATCATTTCGGTAGAAGTATTAGATGTAGTATTAATAACTGGGGTTACAATACTTACCACACCATTAGGATCTGCTGATGTAGAACGAAAAGTAGCCGTAGTAGCTGCTACAGAGGTTACATCTAACGTTGTAAGAGGACTTGTTGTACCAATACCAACATTTAATGCATCGACGCCTGTACCTCCTAATACCATACTATTACTAGTTGCAACTTTTGCATTATAACCTATTGCTACGGCTCTAGTTAAATTGTTTAGGGTAGCATCAGCTCTAGTTCCTAAAAAACTATTAAAACTACCTGTAGTAATAGTTTGACCAGATAAAAATCCTATGGCTGTATTTTGCGTACCTAAACTATTAATATATAATGAACTATCGCCTATTGCTGTATTATTAAGTCCAGTTGTGTTTAAGTTTAGTGCATTTGAACCTATAGCAGTGTTTCCATAAGCATTAGTATTAGCACCTAGGGCCTGAAAACCAATTGCTGTATTATCATTACCTGTTAAATTTACCTCCAAGGCTTTACTTCCTGATGAAGTATTTCGAGTACCTAGTGTATTTTTATTAAGTGCAAAATATCCTGTTGCTGTATTATCGCTGGCGGTTATACTAAAATTTAAAGCTCCATATCCGTTAGCTGTATTTTTAGTACCTGTAGTGTTTGTATATAATGATTGCCTACCTGTTGCTGTATTAAAATCGCCAGTAGTGTTAAGTGCTAATGCCTGAAAACCAGCTGCTGTATTACTAGCACCTGTAGTGTTACTATATAATGCTTGAAAGCCTGTAGCGCAATTACTAGCACCTGTACTGTTAGTAAATAATGCCTGAAAACCAACTGCTGTATTACTAGCACCTGTAGTATTATTATATAATGCCTGACTTCCAATGCCGGTATTATTGGATCCTGTAGTATTAAGCACTAATGCATTAGCTCCAGTAGCGGTATTATAATTTCCTGTAGTATTAACCGATAATGCATTAGCTCCAGTAGCGGTATTATAAAATCCTTGAGTATTTAATCCAAGGCTACTAGTACCAGTAGCGGTGTTATAATATCCTGTAGTGTTTTTAAATAATCCACCTGCTCCAAATGCACTATTACTAATTCCTGTGTTAGCGGGATTTAAAGCCGTATATCCAAAGGAAGTAGTGCTTAAAGTTTGGTTTATTAACCCACTTTGCAAACCATTACGTTTAAATATTAAATCCACATTATCGGTAGTGCCTATAAAGTTTGTACCTGCAATAGTACCGCTATTACCTACGAGTGTCCAATCATTCGCATTATTATATATGGTTTTGGTAGTACGTGTAACTACCCCTGTAGCATTAACAGTAAGTATATCATCGGCGGTAGCACCTACTGCTGTAGTACGTATGCGGACTGTACCATTTACGTCTAACGTGTTACTAGGTGCAATAGTATTAATGCCCACGTTACCACTTGGCATTAGTGCTATATCGTCTTGAAAAATAGAACCTGGAATATCATTTTGTACTCCAATTTCTAACAATGAGTTTTCGTTATTGCCTCCATTACCACTGCCGTCGTCGGAGTATTTAATGTAAGCATAATCACTTGCTGGATTTACTGCGCTTTTAAAAAAAATTGAACTTTGCCCACCTAAATCTCCGTGTTCCAATATAAAACTCCCCACTGTAGGGCTAAGCACAGTTCCTACAGCCTCGTATAGGTGTAAACGTCCTGCAGGATTTGCAACTGCTATACCAACATTTAATGCATCGACGCCTATGCCACCCAATACCAAAGAATTACTAGCGGATACTTTAGCATTGTAACCTATAGCCACCGCTTTGGTTAAATTATTGGTAGCAACATCAGCAAAACTACCTAAGAATGAATTATAATTACCCAAAGTATTAACATTACCTGCTCTGTAGCCTATTGCACTATTTTCTATTCCAGTTGTGCCTTGTAAACTTTGTGCTCCTATTGCAGTATTTTTATTACCACTAGCTACGTTTTGTAAACTTTGTACACCCATAGCTGTATTGTTTGAACTTGTAGCTGTCATGTTGGTAAGTGTACTTAATCCTAAAGCGGTGTTGTTGAGAGATATAATACCCGACAACACATTGAATCGTTTAAACACCAAATCTACGTTGTCCGTAGTGCCTATAAAGTTTGTGGTTGCCACAGTACCGCTGTTGCCTAATAGTGCCCAAGCATTTGCATTATTGTAAATGGTTTTGGCAGTACGTGTAATTACCCCTGTAGCATCAGCGGTAAGTATATCATCGGCAGTAGCACCTGCTGCAATAGTACGTATGCGGACTGTACCATTTACATCTAACGTATTAGTTGGTGTAACAACGTTGATACCAGTAGACATGCTCGTACCATCAATTGTAAAAAATGGAGTTACATTATTAGTTGCTCTTATGTTAAACTTATCAGTATTTCCTGGAGTTCCATTATCATCACCTAAGATTAAGTTTAAATTAGATTGGTTAGTAGCAATATTTTGGCGTTCAAAATATATAGGATCGGTGTTGTTGTTTAAATCACTAAAATAAAGGCGTCTTCCAATTCCTATTGCCCCCATAGTCTCACCTAATTGAATGTTACCATTTTCCACAGTTAATTTTTCAGCTGGAGCGGTTGATCCTATTCCCACGTTACCATTTTCAATAATACGCATGCGCTCTGTAAGAGTAGCTGTACCGTCGGGCGTGGTGTGAAAGGTAAGGCGTGTAGGTAAATCGGTTACGCCAATACTTGCAGCATCTCTACTTGCACGAATACTTGCCTGAGGTGCCGCTATGTAGTTGTCTGCAAAATTCAAATACGCCATATCGCTGCCTGCAGTTGTAAGCGATGTACTTTGGCGTAATGTTAAGTTAGCTGCATTAGTAGCACCAGCGGTTACATTGCTTACTTCTAAATCGGCGGTGTTTATAGTTATTACAGGCTGTAAGTTACCTATGTAGGTTTTGTTTAGTAACACCCCAGCATAATTACCTCCAAAAGCATACATTCCATAAGTAGCATTAGAAGAATTATGATAGGCTAAAAAACCTGTAGCACTAATGTAAGCTCCGTTGGTAACATTACCTCTTACAGCGTGGTATGCAGTGGTAGTAGAACCCGAGGTATGGTTGGCAGTAATACCATCATCAGTATTACTGTTAGATACTGCCATTAGTTTAGCAGTAGGTGTAGTAGTATTTATACCCACGTTTCCGCTAGCGTTAACTATTCTAAAACTTTCGTTTCCATTTGCTTTAAACACTACATCGATTGCATCGGTAGTACCCATAAAGTTGGTACCAGCTGTAGTTCCAGCATTACCAAGCAATGACCAGTCTCTACCACCAGAGCCTCCAAAACTTACCCATTTACCTCCGTCCCAGTAATAATATCCCGGCAATACAATGTTGGGAACAACACCTGCCGTTGCAGTATTATATACTAACAAACTTATAGCTGGTGTAGCTATAGTTACCACATCGGTTGTGCTTGTAAGTGTTACACGTGGTATTAGTAAACCTCTATTGGTGGATACAACGTCAAGCATTGCACTAGCAACGGGTGTGGCACCCGTGCTATTTATACCAATATTTTGGGCTTGTGGACTAATTGCTGTTGTGCACAATACAATTAGCGAGGTGTAAATGTTTTTCATGATTTAGTGCTATTAAAAAGTTTATTGAATTATTATTTTTTTGGTAGTTAATGAATTTCCATTTACTAAACTCACAAAATACATTGCTTTGGCTAAGGAAGGAGTTGTAATTATAAACTGATTATAACCAGCATTAAGGGTGTGAGGCGCATTATAGAGTACTTGGCCTAATGTATTGGTTACGTTTATGTTTTTGGTTTCGGTAGTTGTTGAATTAATTATTAATGTTAAATTATTTTCATCAGTAGCATAAACTTTTTCAAAACTAAATGTAGCTATAGAATTACCACAGGTTGTGCTAAACAAGTTACTATATTCATATTTACCATCGTAATCTGTTTGCTTTAATCGATAATAAATTTGTGTATTACTTGTTTCGCTAAAAGAATAATTATAAGATTTATCAAGTGTGCTATTGCCTGCACCAGCAATGGTGGCAATGGGTTCAAATGAAATTGCGTTAATACTTTTTTCTATTGTAAAATAATTATTGTTAGTTTCCGATGCGGTAATCCATTCTATTTTAACGTTATTATCTATACAGTTTGCAGTAATACTTTTAAGGGTAATGGGTAGCGGATTAGTCCTGTCGGCGAGCGTCCAAGCGGCATAAAAATTAACTGCTGTTACGGGTACGCTAATTGTGTTCGACAACACATTTATAACATTTGGGACATAGTTAATACCTGATATAAAATCGCCCCAAATATTACTCACATTGTTAAAACGTTGTGGCTGTAAGTTGGCCTCGGTAATGGTATTACCTGCATTAGCTGCTAATTCATCGTCTAGGTAAGTAAACGTAAGAGTACCAGCGGGCTTAGTTGTGTATGCGGTTGGATCTACTATCCAAAAACGGTCTATGGCATAATCCGAACCGTTGGTGCTAGGTGCTGTATTTTGGCTCATGTGTGTAACCATACTAGGTAAATAGATAGTGTTGTCCCATCCTGTGGCGGTTATAGTTGCTGCTTTGTTGCTAAAATCTATACTGCCTGCACCTGTGCCTGCGGTAATGGCTGCAAGGCTTACATCTACCTTGTTGGTAAGAGTTGCACCTCGCAAAAACGGTACATTAATATTGGTGGTATTGGTGCCTAAGCTATAGCGTAGTTTATGATATTCATTTTCGGCTACTATACCACCATTGGTATTAACTAATATTGGTGTTAAAGGTATGGCTGTACCACCTAGTACAGCGTATACTGGAGTAGCTACTGTGCCACCATCCATTACCATATAAGCACCATTGTTAAAAACTAACTGCGCACTAGAAATGTACACGTTAGTGAGGAAGATAAATAGTACTAGAAAAATTTTCATAATAATGTAATTTAATTTTAAATAAAGATATGCTATTTAATTTTGAATTAATAAAATAAAATAAAAACTTTTTAATAAAATTATCAAACATTATATTTTGTTAAGAGCCTTGATAAATTACTTCTTAGATTAAAATATGATTTTAATAAATCTCATAATTACAATGTATTTGTTAACAATAATTGCTAAAAAAATTAGTGCAAATGATTTACAATAATTTAAAAAAATACGAGCGTAAAAAAAAACGCCATAACTTTTATATAAAAGTTATGGCGTTTGTTAATGTTGTAACAATATAATTATTTTATCCCTACTAATTCTACTTCAAATTTTAATGTTGCAAAAGGTGGAATTGGTCCCGAACCATTAGGTCCATAAGCAATATCCGACGGCAATAAAATAGTAGCTTTTTCTCCAACTTTCATAAGTTGTATGGCTTCGTCCCAACCTGGTATTACTTGGTTTTGTCCTAATGGAAATTCAATAGGCTTAAACTGACGGTTAGGATCAAAAATGTTGCCCTTTCGTGCCATTTCTTCTACGCTAGTATCAAACATTTTTCCGTTTAATAATGTGCCTGTATAATTTACTGATACCATTTTACCTTTCTCGGCTTTGGCGCCATTACCTGCTTTTGTTTGTATAAATATTAAACCCGAAGCTGTTGGCTTTGCGTTAATTTTATTTTCTTTTAAGTACGCATCAAGTGTACCTTTCTCAGCAGTTTTAAGAGAATCCATTACTATTTGTTGGCTTGATTGTGCTTGCGCTTGTTGCTTTTCAAATGCTAATTTTGGCGTAATTTCAATCATTTTTACGTTAAATGATAAGTAACTTCCTTTGGCAATAAATGGAGGTAATTGTCCGCCCAAAAACTTAGTAAAAAACGAATCGGCAACTGTTTTAAATGCTGCACTATCTCCTTTGCACATCATTGCAAAGCCCTCTTCCAAACTGCCTTTGTACGAAGGTGTACGTAATACAACTTGTATAGGACGCCCTGTTTTTTTGGAGTCAAACAATACGCTATCTTTTTCAGTTTTGTATATTACCTCCATAGTTATTAAATCGCCCTCTTTAGCAGTCATGCCTTTATCGTCGTGGGTTATTAAGTTGTATAGTAATCCGCTATCGCTTTTGTCCATACCATTTTTGTCTTTACAAGCTACAATACTTGCTAATGCTACTGATGCAGCAAGGAATAATGTTTTTTTCATGTTGGTTAATTTATTATTTGTTTTAATTGTTTGTTTATTTGAGGTGCTGGACTTCGACTCCGCTCAGTCATCAGCTAAGGCTTATTTTACTATTTCTAATTCATATACCAAAGGTGTAAACGGTGGTATTATTCCTGTTGACGAGCCGTGTGCGCCAAATGCAACTGTTGATGTTATTAATATGGTGGCTTTGTCTCCAGCATTCATTTTTATTAATGTAGTTTCTAATCCTTTTATAAGTTGGTCGGGCGTACCTTTTTTGTATTCAAATGGTTCGTCGGTATCATAATTATTGTCTATTATTTTCCCATCTAAAAACATTCCTTTGTAGCGCACGAAAATAGTTTTTTGTGTGGGAATTCCATAATGGATTTCATTTTTTATTATCATTACTCCATCTGTAACTAATAACGAGTCCAATTTATTTGCTTTGGTGTAGTTAGCTATCAAGGCATTTTCTACTGTTAGCAACTCATTCGTCCATAGTTTATAGCTTAATGAGTCGGTGTGTTGCATTGCCAATGTTTTTACTTTTACTACTTTAGCTTCAATAGTTAATACACTTCCATTTTTTACATTTTTGGGTAAACCAATGTTAAACAATCGGTTAAATACCACATTGGCATTTAGTTTAAATAGTGCGCTATCGCCCTCGCTTACTAGCGCACAGCACTCTTCCAGCGTACCTTGGCGCAAGCCTGCATTCATTGCCAAACCTATTAATCCGTTATAACTATCGGTACTAGAGTTAAATACTATTTTATTGTCGGAGTTTTTAAATATGGCTTGCAAATACACACTATCGCCTCTATGCGGAGTGTAAGTACTATCTCCTATAGTTATTATTTTATACACAATGCCCGATGGTGTAGTACTAAACTCGTTTTGTATAGTTGGCTTACATGCCAATATTACCAGTGTATACAGTAGTACTACCGCTATTTTTTTCATCGCTTAAATTTTGCTTAAATAGCTATTTATATTTTTAACCAAACTAGGGCCTTCGTATATAAAACCTGTATATACTTGCACAAGGCTTGCCCCTGCATTTAGCTTATCGTGTGCATCTTGTGGGCTAAATATTCCGCCTACTGCTATAATAGGAAACGCACCTTTACCGTGTGTATGCAAGTACGCTACTATCTCTGTAGCTCTTGCCGTTATTGGTTTACCGCTTAGTCCGCCTTGTTGCTCAATAAGTACTTTGGGTGCTGTTAAACCTTCTCGGCTAAGTGTAGTATTAGTAGCTACTACGCCTGCAATGCCAGTTAATGCTATTATTTCTATAATATCGTTTAGTTGTGTATTGGTTAAATCGGGGGCTATTTTTAGTAAAATAGGTTTGGGTTTGTCTTTTTTTAAGTTAAGATTTTGTAGCGTTGCTAGTAAGTTTTGTAATGGTTCTTTGTCTTGCAGAGCGCGCAAATTGGGGGTATTGGGCGAGCTTACATTTACCACAAAATAATCAACGTAGTTAAACAATGCCTCAAAACAAAGTACATAATCGTCCACCGCATTTTCGTTAGGCGTAAGTTTATTTTTACCTATATTACCCCCTATTATAATGGTGTGGTCTCGTTTTTTTAGGCGATCTATTGCAGCTAATACACCCTCGTTATTAAAACCCATACGGTTAATAATAGCGCTATCGCTCACTAACCTAAATAGGCGTGGTTGTTCGTTTCCAGCTTGTGCTTTGGGTGTAATTGTTCCTATTTCTACAAAACCAAAACCATAATTTCCCCATTGGTTTAATAGCTTGGCATCTTTATCAAAACCTGCGGCTAATCCTACTGGATTTTTAAATGTTAAACCAAATACAGTACGTGCAAGATTTGGTAAATTAACACAATACATAGCCCTATTAATAACACCTACAAAAGGTAATTTATGTATAAATTTTATTAGCCTAAATGTGATATGATGCGCCTGTTCGGCATCTAACTTAAATAATAATGGACGAATAATAGTATGATACATTACCTAAAATTTAGTGATAAAACCTAAGTTGGCAATAACTTCGTAAGCAAAAAACTGTTGGCGTGCAGTGCCCTCGTATATACGCAAACCAAAATAGTTGGCATAAACTCCTTTTTGACAAAATTCCAAATATACGTGTTTAAAAAATGTAGCTTTTAACGTCATTTCCAAGCCTATATCAAACCCACCTAACTGAAAATGCGATTTGTTATCGTTGCCAAGTATGGTATTTTCTACATGTGGTACAACAGGGCCTGCACCCGCTTTTAGCAAGGTGTGTAGCACAAACCATTGCTTATGAGGTGCTTCATAGTTTTTAAAACGTTTAACAATATTAAAACAAAAAAAATTTGCTCCGTTATTCAAATTATAATCAAAGTTTTGGCGAGTAGTTACGGAATCGTAACTTACTTGTTGCCCATTGATAGTGCCTTGCCAGCGTACCATTTGCCCACGTGTAGTTATGTATTTGGTATGGTCAAAATTAATTTCAAATCCTAACGATGTGTTTTTTTTGAAGAAAAAACCTAATCTGTAATTGTACTGTGGTACAGTTAGCGGACGTTTAAGGAGTTTATCCCAACCTATTCGGTCGTGCCCTTGTGCTTTTATTAATTTAAAATCGTTACCCAAACTAGGCTGTACTACATGTATAGTGCTTGGTGTGTACCACTCTTTGTTATAGCCCCACGAAAAATAATATTCGCGCTTAGTTTCTGTTGCGGTAGTGCTAGTTGGTGTAGTTACTTGTGCTTGTATTAATGTTAAATTTAAAGCAAAATAAACTATAAATAATAATTGTTTCATAGTTGCGAAAGTAATAATAAATAGAATAACTTTTATAGCAAAAAAGACGCTTAAATATTAAATTGATATTGCTACATATTACTATTTTTGCAACACAAATGAACTGGATTATAACAATATTTTATATTACAATATTAAGCTTGTGTGGCACTATTAACGTGCGTGCGCAGGCAAATTATACTGTACAGTTGCCAAGTATATTTACCCCAAACGGCGATGGAATAAACGATTCGCTTTACGTAACTACCTCCAATATTAAAGAATTTACATGGAGTATTTACAACCGTTATGGGCGCATTATTATTGAGCTAAATAACCTACAACCCAAGTGGAACGGCAATAATACTATAGGCGACCAACCTACCGACGAGGGTTTTTATTACTACACATTTAACGCAATAACTAACACCAACGAGGCTGTATCTAGGCACGGTTGGTTGTTTATTATTAGATAAAACACTTTTAACATTTTAATTAAAAATATGAATATATTTGTACTATGGAAAACACTGTAAACAAACCAATAAAAACTGCTAAAACCAAAACCGCTTTTAGTAAAGAAACTTACCTTAATTGGTACGAGGGAATGCTACTTAACCGTAAGTTTGAAGAAAAAACAGGCCAGTTATATATACAACAAAAAATACGTGGTTTTTGCCACTTATATATTGGACAAGAAGCACTAGTAGCAGGTGCTACCAGCGCAACTAAAAAAGGCGATAAAGTAATAACTGCTTACCGCGACCACGTACACCCTATAGCGTTGGGCATGCACCCCAAATACATAATGGCCGAAATGTTTGCTAAAGCTACAGGCTGTAGCAAAGGCAAAGGGGGTAGTATGCACATGTTTAGCAAAGAATTTAATTTTTATGGCGGACATGGTATAGTGGGCGGACAAATACCACTAGGCGCAGGTATTGCATTTGCTGATAAGTTTAAAGGTAACGATAATGTAACCCTATGTTATATGGGCGATGGTGCTGTGCGCCAAGGTGCATTACACGAAGCATTTAATATGGCTATGACTTGGAAACTGCCCGTAATATTTATTATTGAAAATAATAATTATGCCATGGGAACATCGGTAGAGCGTACTAGTAACGTTACCGAATTGTGGAAATTAGGTTTAGGGTTTGAGATGCCAAGTAAGGCAGTTGATGGAATGACGGTAGAAACCGTACACGAAGCTGTAGCCGAAGCAGTAGTGCGTGCTCGCAAGGGTGATGGCCCTACATTATTAGAAATGAAAACCTACCGCTACCGTGGGCACTCTATGAGCGACCCTGCTAGCTACCGTTCTAAAGACGAGGTAGAAGATTATAAAACACAAGACCCTATAGTTAAAGTACTCGCTACGCTTAAAGAAAACAAATGGGTAACCGACAAAGACCTTGAAACTATTGACGCTCGCATTAAAGCTACTATTGACGAAGCTGTGCAATTTGCCGAAGACTCTCCATACCCTACACCCGACGAACTATACAAAGACGTATATACTCAAGAAGATTATCCCTACATTATAGAGTAATAATAGTTTATCATTATATATAAACACCCCACTTTTTTATAAAAAAGTGGGGTGTTTATATATAATGATAAACGTACCTTAAATAAGTAGTTATAATGTAAATAAGTTTTAATTATCCATACGGATAACTTTGTGCACACCATTTACTGTCATCAATTTTGTAATTAAATTATCAAGGTGGGCTGTATCGTGCACGTACACCATTATTTTTCCTGTAAATATTCCATCGTCGGTATCAAAACTTATACTACGCATGTTTACCATTAAATCTTCCGATATTATTTTGGTTAAATTATTTACAATTCCCACATCATCTACACCCTCTAGTTTCATACCTGCTAAAAACTGTATAGACTCTTGGCTTGTCCACTTTGCCTTAACCACACGGTAGGCATAGTTGCTTAATAATTGTACTGCATTAGGGCACGATACTCGGTGTATTTTTATGCCTTCGCCTATGGTTATAAATCCAAATACATCATCGCCTGGTATTGGGTTGCAGCACGGCGAAAGCTTGTAATCTATTTTATCCAAGGCATCGCCCAGTACCAATGTTTCGGTACTACCACGTATTTCGCTTACTATTTGTTCAAACGGCTTATCTGCTTTTGGTAAATGTGCATCGGCAATGTGTCCGTCGCCATCTATTATGTCTTTTAATTTATTAAGATTAATACTGTTTTTAGCTATTTTGTAATAGAGTTCTATTGCGGAACCTACTTTGTAAAATGATAGTATTTTTTTAATACCCATGCCGTCAATTTTTACATTGAGCGCTTTCATTTTTTTATCAAAAATAATTTTACCCTCATCGGATATTACTTTTTTGGCATCGCGTAATGCCTCCCGTATGCGGTTCTTGGCTTTTGATGTTACTACATATTTAAGCCAATCTTCTTTGGGTTGTTGCTTTTTGCTTGTGAGTATTTCTACTTGGTCGCCACTTTTTAATACATGGCTAAGTGGTACTAATTTGCTATTTACCTTAGCGCCAATGCAGCTTACTCCTACTCTACTGTGTATTTCAAATGCAAAGTCTAATGCTGTGGCGTTGTGCGGAAGCCTACGTAATTCACCATTTGGAGTAAATACAAATATTTCCTCAGCAAATAAATTTAGTTTAAACTCGTCTAAAAACTCCAAAGCGTTGGAGTCAGGGTTTTCCAAAGTTTCACGTATTTTGGCTATCCAATTATCAAGTGCGTTTTCGCTGGTGTTACTTTCTTTATATTTCCAGTGTGCTGCATATCCTTTCTCCGCTATTTCGTCCATACGTACGGTGCGTATTTGCACTTCTACCCACTTGCCATCGGGTCCCATTACGGTAGTATGCAAACTCTCGTAACCATTGGTTTTAGGCGTACTTACCCAATCTCTTAGGCGGTCGGGGCTAGGTAAATAATGGTCGGTTACTATACTGTAACTTTTCCAGCACAGGGCCTTTTCGTCGGCAGTGGTTTCTTCTGTATTATCGTTGTCAATAATAATTCGTACCGCAAAAATATCATAGATGTTTTCAAACGGAATACCTTGTTTTTTTATTTTATTGTTGATGCTATTAATACTTTTTGGACGACCTTTTATGGTATATTTAATTCCAGCAGCATCAAGGCTTTCTATAAGTGGTTCGCAAAATTTGGTTATGTATTTTTTACGTTCTTTTTCGGTGTCTTTTAGTTTTTGAGTTATAAAATCGTACTGCTCAGGCTCGGTAAATTTTAAACTCAAATCTTCCAATTCGGTTTTAATGCTATTTAACCCCAAGCGGTGAGCCAATGGTGCATACAAGTACTGCGTTTCTGATGCTATTTTGAGTTGCTTATCGCGTTTCATATTTTCGAGCGTGCGCATATTGTGTAGGCGGTCGGCAAGTTTTATGAGTATTACACGTACATCGTCGCTCATGGTGAGCAACATTTTTTTAAAATTTTCTAACTGTACTGATGAAGTATTGTAATCATACACCTCTGATATTTTGGTCAATCCATCAATAATACGAGCTACTTTAATACCAAACTGTCGTTCAATATCGTTGAGCGTAACTTCGGTATCTTCAACCGTATCGTGCAACAAGCCACAAATAACTGCTGTGGGACCTAAACCTATTTCCTCCACACATATTTGGGCTACGGCTATAGGATGGTAAATGTATGGCTCGCCAGATTTGCGACGCATTTCTTTATGTGCATCCACCGCAATTTCAAACGCCTTGCGTATGTCTTTCTTTTCTTTAATATCAACCTTACGACGTATACTCTTGAGTAAGGTACGGTAGCGGCGTAATATTTCTTTTTTCTCGGCTTCTAAATCTATGTGCATAATGTGAGTTGGGATGTATATTATTTTATTTAACTTTAGCTATTGGGTTAGCTACTCCTTCGTATTTAGATAAATCCATCTTTACTGAGCCTACTATTATTTTGGCCTCAGCTCTTATAGGCAATTTATTTTCGTCGTCGGTTACCCAAAGGGTCATATCGTCTTCGTGCTTAAACACACGTCCTTTGAGCAATGTAGGGCAAAATTTTAAACATTTAAACGTACCCAAATTAGTAGTAATGGTTTCTCGTCCCAAAAATTTATAACTAAAGGTAAATATTTCGTCATCCAAAAAAGCCTGCAAAGTATGTATTTCGTTTATTTTAGCATTGCTAAAATCGGTACAACGTGCGAAGTAATACGTAGATACCAAATCCTGAATATTGTTGGGCGTTTTAATCTCTTCATTACCACTTTTGGCAACATCTGTATAGTGGTTAAATAGTACGCTTTGCGATAGTTTGTAACTTCCCTCCTCAATATGGCGTAAGAACAACCAAGGCACTATGGCATCTTTATCTAAATAGGTTTCGTAGCGGTCGCGGACTTTAAAAAAGAAATCAAACGTGTTTTTGCTCCGCCCCGTACCTACAATATGGTACACATCTCTATTGCCAATTTTTTTTTCTTCGTTAAGTACTTCTATTACGGCTTCGCCAGCATGAACAAAACCGTAATTAACGCTAAAAGTAAGTTTTTCGCCCTTTTTAAATGAGTTTTGTGGCAAGCTACGCAACACTTTGGTATCTTGTGCAAGGGAAATATATGTAAGGCCTAAACTTAAAATACTGCTAAGCAATAGAGTTTTCATAACGTATGTTTTATATTAAATGTAATTAAGTATGCAATATAATTCAACAAGTGTACCAAGATATATTTTTTTTGCTTAATGATAGCGGTACAGCACAAATATTATTTTAAAAATGGTTAAATACTCTGCAAGATTAATAATTTGTAAGCGTATAATATTTACTTTTATGGCATTAATATTAAACTAAAAACAACAATAAAATGTCAGACTTAACATTTAACCGCCGATTACGTTTATACCTTATAGGCTTTGCAATAGGTTTGCCTATTATGTGGGGCTTAATGCGCCACAAAAACGTAATGCCTTTGCCTAGCGAAATTATTACCGAACAGGTACTCGCCAACCCTATACAATACAGTAAGCACGCACGTTGCCGTATGGAATGTCGCAACATAACCGAAGATGAAATATTGGCGGTATTAAAAATGGGAGATGTAAATTACAGCAAAAGTGAAGTGCAAGCAAAACCTTGCAAAAAATATGCGTTTGAGGGCAAAACAACCGACGGACAAGAATTGCGCATAATAGTAGGCAAATGCGAAGATGTAAACACTATAATAACTGCTATAGACTTAGGTGCAGAACACGAGTGTGCTTGCGAGTAGGCTCTTGTTCATAAATCTTGAAGATTTTGTAAAAAATAAACACTCTCCCTAACCCACTTTTAAACCAAAATTACACATTCCCACACCAACCACCCTTAAAACTCACCTAATACAATACAACAAAAAAACAGCCACGCTATTAGCGTGGCCGTTTTTATGTTATGCTAAACCCCTCGTTGTGCGGGGATATAAAGCATTGTGTGTATTTTTTGTGCGATAATTTTAGCCGTAAAATACTTGCGTGGCGTGTAGCGCCCAACGTAAGTTGGCAATATGTAAAAGAGTGCATTACCGATGCTTACCAAGCCACTAGCTTAAA
>JACMRI010000171.1 GCA_014376525.1 Bacteroidia bacterium
GGAGTAATTGTTAATGTGCGCCGTAGCCGTGGTAAAGATATAGACGCCGCCTGCGGACAGTTAGCCAACAAAGTGGTTAGTTAATTTATAATGTACCGTTATGCTGTATTTTGTAAAACCAGATTGAGCGAGGTATCGAAGCCTTTATTACCACCGAGGTACAGCCGAGCTCAAGAAACAACCCCTTAAAATTAACTATGAGTAATTAAAGGATTCGTGGAATGCGCCCTGCTGAAAAAGCTTAACACTTGAAACAGCACCACCAACTATTTAAACGTTGGAACACTTGGAACAGCGGGGGAGGAGGAGAATAAAATAGTATCAGTACCGTGATATAATTTAATGTTAAAAAAAATCATAGAGTCATCAAAAGAATAATCCTCTTTAAAGTTAGGGTCTTTTAAATGTTGCTTTGTTAAAATATATAGATTGTTTTTTTTAAGCGTTGTAAAACGCCACTCTTCAAAACCTTCTGGTAATGTTGCTTGGTACTTCTCTACATCTAGAATGTAATTATAGGAAGTGTCCTTCTTAAAAAAGTAAGGCATATCGACAGTGTCAATCTTACTATCTTCAAAATGATTTATTATTTTTTTATAGAAATACGCATCGCCCTTTTTTCTAAATGAAAAAATTCTAATTGTATTTTTATTTGATTTTTCAAATGAAAATACAAGCTCAATTGAATTAACGGTTTGGATTATATTAACGTTTGCTTTTTTTATTTTGGAACTTAAATAATAAGAGTTTAAATTATAATTTAAACTCTTATTATTAGGTCCTTTTTTACAACCTAGAAGTAAAAGTAAAATAAAGGATATTAATACTCTCATAATTAATTTTCTTTAGTTGCTTTTTCAAAAGCATTTTTATATTCTGGTTTAATTTTTAAAATTTCGCCTCGTTGTTTGATATATGCTTTATATGCTGAACTCTTTGGATTTTTATTATTTAAATCTTTATAATCTGCATCCCCTTTCCCGCAGATGTTCCATAGCTTATTATTAAATTGGTTGGCTCTCGCAAGTGTTAAGCTGGTTACTAAGCGGAGCCGAAGTATCAGCGTATTGTTACTCAGTTTTAATTTTAAATTGTTGTTTCGTGAGCTCGGCAGAAAAGCCTAGGTTGTGAGTATATATAGTAGAAGTTTATTATAGTGTTAATTTTAAAAAAAGTTATAATGAGAGAAGTGGCGACTTTGTTAGCGATTATTATCATTATTACTCTTATTTTAAAAACAAAGTTACAACTCTTTTCATTGTTATATTAATTTAAAATTAACATTACAATAAAATTCTGTTATAAAAAAGTTCCGAGCGTGGTTTTTTTTGCTAAGTTCACGAAACAATAATTTAAAACTTGTGGTGAGCGAAGCCGAACCATTAACATTGAGTAACAACAAATTATTATTCTGTTTACTCTACGCAATAGTTTAACATTTGAAACAGCACCCCAGTTATTTAAACGTTGGAAAACATAGAGCAACAATAATTATACATTAGCAGTGGGTAACATTTCTTGCAAACAAAAATGTAATTTCTATAAGTTATTATTTAGAAATTATAGAACATTGTAGAGTAAAAAAAATAATTACACAATAAATAAAATGGGGCTGTGCTTGTGTTTTTAATAGTGTTTCGGTAATCATT
The DNA here is from genome assembly GCA_014376525.1 of Bacteroidia bacterium. GTDB lineage: Bacteria > Bacteroidota > Bacteroidia > UBA4408 > UBA4408 > JACMRI01. The sequence goes on from JACMRI010000171.1 coordinate 1,650, forward strand.
AATGTATACATTTGTATATGATTACATTTAACACTATTATTTTAAAAGCACGTACATCAGCATTTTATTTATGGTTGTTAAATAGTGTAAGTGCACGTACTATACCGTTTAACAAACCACACCAACTGCGCATTACAAGCCTTGCTCAACATAGAATACTGGTAACAGGTAAATATACTCGGTTAAATAAAAATCATCTAAACAGCATACATGCCTGCCTATTAGCTACCTTGTGCGAGTACTGCACTGGCTTTTTATTAATTACTAATTTTGACTCGAGTCAGTACCGTTTAATACTTAAAACGTTAAAAATGGATTATGTGTATCAAGCTAAAAGCAATGTATATGCAATGTTTGAGATAACCGACAACTATATTAACTCCATTAAAACTGAACTAAAAACCAAAGGTGTAACCGAAACTACGTGCGAAATAAAAATAGTAGACGAATCCCAAAATCATATTTGTACTGGGTATATTACTTGGCAAATAAAAGATTGGAGTAAAGTAAAAACTAAGGTTTAACACTACCTACAGCATGGAAAACCTAATAAGCATTAACAATATAAGCAAGCGTTACACTATTGGCAACGAAGTAATAGACGCACTTAAAACCATAAGTATAACCATAGCCAAAGGCGAATATGTAGCACTTATGGGGCCTTCGGGCTCGGGAAAATCTACATTAATGAATATATTAGGTTGCTTGGATTCGCCCACCAATGGGGAGTATTGGCTAAATGGTAAGGAAGTAAGCAAAATGACCGATAACCAACTTGCCGAAGTGCGCAATAAAGAAATAGGCTTTGTGTTTCAAACATTTAATTTATTGCCACGTGCCACAACGCTCGAAAATGTTATGCTACCGCTCATATACGCAGGTTATAAAAAACAAGAACGTATGCGCATGGCGGAGGCGGTGCTTACTAGCGTAAACTTAAGTAACCGTATGGAGCATAAACCCAACGAACTAAGTGGCGGGCAACGCCAGCGTGTAGCCATAGCACGTGCATTGGTAAACAATCCAAGCATTATACTTGCAGACGAACCAACAGGAAATTTGGACACCAAAACAAGTATAGAAATAATGGCGCTATTACAAACTATACACACTAAGGGCAATACCATAATAGTGGTTACACACGAGGAAGATATAGCCCTGCATGCCCATCGTATTATACGTTTGAGAGATGGTGTGGTAGAAAGTGATGTAGCTAATACCAACATTACTAAGGTAGAAGACCGCCAATAATTTTATTTATTTAACACCTTA
>JACMRI010000172.1 GCA_014376525.1 Bacteroidia bacterium
GTGTTCGCTGGTAAAAATACTGTAGTAGTACCTGCAGCTCCTGTAAAAGTTAATGGATGATACTCCGCTCCATCAAAGGTACCTGAATGATCTAAATCTAGCCAAACTCCTCCCACAACTGCAGTTGGCGCATTTACATTTATAGTATATCCTACTGCTTGTTTAATATCTGCAGTAGTGGTGGTGGTAGTTGGATAATAAAAATTATATCCTGTTGTACACGCTGAATTACTATTTAATGTTGTGCTCAATATATTTACATTACTAATTATAGCACCAGAACAATCGGCACCTAAATTTGTATTACAATAACAAGTATAAATATTAATATTTGCTTTTAATTTAACAATATTGGTGTAAACTGGTGTTCCACCATTACACGCTACTGCTACGCGGTAATAAATACTATCGCCAGAGTTAATACCAAAATCAATTAAACTTAATGTACTATCACCTGTGGCAGTAAAGTTTATGCCATTAATTGATGTTTCCCAAGTGTGCGTAATACCTAAAGCTTGTGTAGTACCTGTTATACTCAATGTATCAGTAGTACTAGGGCATGGTATTAAATTACTTGCAGATAATACACCAGCTGTGGGCGCACCAGAGCAAGGAGTACCTGGCGCTATTGTTATTATATAATCTTCGGTTTCGCCTGAGCCAAATTGATTACAAGCATCACTTGCAGAGAAACCAGCCGCACGAGAGCGTATACGTAAACCTGTAGCACCTACTTGTGCGCTAGCGGGAATTAAAATTGCAAGAGGAGTAGTGTTTGCTGATGGTGCAGGCCACTGGTAGTATTCAATAGCATCAAACGTACCACTGTGATCTAAATCTATCCAGATTGCGGCTTGTTGTACATTTACATCAAATTTACCATTAAATGTGTAAGTAACAGCTTGTATAAGCGATGCTGTAGTGTTACCACTTGCTGGAAATTTACTATAATTAGCAATTCCAAAATTGGTTCCACAACCAGAATTTAAGTTACTTAATGTAGTAGATGCAATACTAAAGTCATTAGTTTGACCTGATCCACAATAACCGCCCAAATTGGCTGTGCAATAACATTGGTTTGCTGGAGAAGCTTTAATTTTTGCAACTGTACTATATGCAGGAGTGCCCCCATTACAACTTACTTTTACACGATAGTAAATAGAATCGGACGATAAATTAATAGTTAATAATGGAAGTGAATCGCCGGTAGCTGTATAACTTACCCCATCTGTTGATATTTCCCAGGTGGTAGTAATACCTGTACCTTGTGTATTACCATTAAGAATTATGCTTAAAGATGATCCTGTACATATAGCAGTATCTGTAAAGTTAAGCATGCCTGCAGTAGGTGTACCTACACAAGGTGTTCCTGGTATTATATTTACAATATAATCTTCTATTTCCCCACCATACAAATTGGTACACGAAGTATTTGCGTTTACTGCATTCCAAGTGTATTGGGCAACACGTACACGCATCCCTATATTACCTAACGTACCACTTGATGGTATAAGTAAATTAGTAGATGCTGTTAGGCCACCATTGAAAGCTAACGCACTGTATTCGCTAGCGTCAAATGTACCTGAAGCATCAGTATCAATCCATACGCCACCTGATGTTGCAGAGTTTGTATTTACTGTAACAACGTAATTTTGTGCTTGTTTTAAATTTGTAGTAGTTGTTGATGTTGTTGGATAATATAAATCGTAACCAACACTGCAATTTGACGAATTATTTAACAATGTGCTTGCAATAGCTACGTTACTTATTATTGCACCGAAGCAACTTGCTCCTAAATTGCTTTTGCAATAGCATAGATAATTTGGCGATGCTTTAATTTTAGTTATTAATGTGTACACAGGTAGACCTCCATTACAACTTACCTTTACACGGTAATAAATACTATCGCTAGGGCTTGTTATATTTAATAATGCTAAGGTATCTCCTGTGGCTGTAAAACTTACGCCGTCTGTAGATATTTCCCACTGTGAAGTAACTCCTGTACCTTGAGAGTTGCCTGATAACATTATAGATAAATTAGTACCTACGCATACACTTGTATCATTAATACTTAAACTGCCAGCTGTAGGTGTGCCCGAACATGGAACGGCTGCTGCAATATTTATTTTATAATCCTCTGTTTCTCCCCAAGAATAATTTCCACAAGCTGTGGTACTAGGGTCTTCACTTAGCACTACTCTCATGCGAGCATTTCCCGTAAGGGCTGATGTTGGGATATAAACAAAACCATTTAGCACATTGCCGTTAATACCTGCGACTGTAATGCCACGATAAACGTCTTCGCCAGCATCAAATGTGTTGCTATGGTTAAAATCTATATATATAACAGCGGTACATTGATAAAAAGAATTACTTGAGTTTATTTGAGTTATATTTATAGGATAGTATGAGCCTTGTTGTGCTTGCACTGGGCTTAAATAAGTAAAATTAGTATACGTGTTAATTGATGTAGAGTTGTTTAAGGCTTGAGTACTTTGTACGTTACTAAAATTACCAAACGAAAACGCACCAATATCATCGTCGTTGAGTTGTGTAGCTCCTGAAATACAATATTGCGCACTAGACTTTAAAGACAGCAATGTTAAACCTACTATTACTACTGTTTTCGCTAAAAATAAACAGTGCGTTACTAATTTTTTGTAATTGTTTTTCATTTACTAAAGATTGATGTTATTTTTAATTATTTGTGCAAACATAAGTTATAATATATTAAAAAGCAACTTTAAAATTATTGAGGGGTACTAACCTCCTCTTCATCGCTATAATTTTTCACTACGTTGTATAGCGTATCTCGCTCTATTGGCGTGCGACCCGCGTGTTTTATTAATTCTACCAGTTGTTGCGTAGTAAGAGCAGGATTTTGTTCCTCCGAACCTGCCATACTGTAAATTTTAGTACTATCGTCTATGGTTCCGTCTATATCATCAACACCATAATTCATAGATAGTGCTGCAGTTTGACGTCCTATCATAGGCCAGTAAGCTTTTATGTGGTTAAAATTATCTAAGAATATGCGCGCTATTGCATAGTTGCGTAAGTCTTCAATAACGCTAGTTTCGGGCACGTGACTCATTTGATTATCGTGGTTACGAAACTTTAGCGGAATAAATGTATTAAAACCTTTGGTTATATCTTGCAACTCACGCAGGCGGTTCATGTGGTCTATGCGGTGGGCATAGGTTTCTATATGTCCGTATAGCATAGTGCAATTGCTTGCCATACCTAGTTCGTGCGCCGCTTGGTGTATAGCCAGCCACTCTACCGATGTGCATTTATCCTCAGCAATAGTAGTACGAATGTTTTCGTCAAATATTTCGGCACCGCCACCTGGCAGGGAGTCTAGGCCCTTATCTTTTAAAAATTGTAAGCCCTCTTTTACTGTCATTTTTGCTTTGCGAAACATATAATACAGTTCCACAGCGGTAAATCCTTTTATGTGCAAGTCGGGTCGGTGGGCTTTGATAGCAGCGAGGGCTTCGCCAAAAAAATTAACATCCATACGAGGGTGCACACCGCCTACTATATGCACTTCGGTTATGGCTTGACCGTCGTATTTTTTAACCATATTAAGCATATCGTTTACGCTTAATTCCCACTGACCATCTTTTTGTTTTACGAGTCGGGAGTAGGAACAAAACTTGCAGTCGTACACACATATATTGGTAGGTTCTATATGAAAGTTACGATTAAAATAAGTGGCGTTACCGTTTTTTTGTTCGCGTACATAATTTGCCAATGTACCCACAAAGCCTAATTCTGCTTGCTCATACAGCGTTAAGCCATCGGCAACGGTTATACGTTCGTTGTTTAATACTTTGGTGGCAATTGCTTTAAGTTCGTTGCTTATAGCGGTATTATTTATTAAAAATTCAGCGGTAGTTTTCATGTTTTATAGTTTGTTATCGTGTAAATACTGTGCGTATTCTTTAGCAAAATAAGTAAGAATAATATCGGCCCCTGCTCGTTTAATACTGGTTAATGATTCTATCATACTCTTAGTACCATCAAGCCAACCTTTTTCGGCAGCGGCTTTTATCATAGCGTATTCTCCACTTACGTTGTAGGCTGCTATGGGCAAGTTATTGTTATTGCGCAATGCTTGTATAATGTCTAGGTACGGCAATGCTGGTTTTACCATTAAGTAATCGGCCCCTTCCATTACGTCCAACTCAGCTTCTATAAGGGCTTCTCTGCTATTAGCAGGATTCATTTGATAGGTTTTTTTATCGCCAAATTTTGGTGCACTATCTAATGCATCTCTGAAGGGACCATAAAACGCACTTGCATATTTGGCGGTGTACGACATTATTCTCACATTAGAGTAACTTGCTTCATCTAACGCTTCGCGCAGGTAGCCTACGCGTCCGTCCATCATATCGCTTGGGCCTATAATATCTGCCCCTGCTTCGGCTTGCGCTACAGCCATACGTGCAAGTATAGGTAGTGTAAGGTCGTTTATAATTTCGTTGTTAAATACTACACCATCGTGTCCGTCGCTACTGTATGGGTCCATGGCCACATCGGTCATTAGTATTATGTGCGGAAAACGTTGTTTTACAGCACGTATAGCCCTTAGGTACAAGCCGCTCGCGTTCCAACTTTCGGTTGCGTGTGCATCTTTTAGTGTTTCCGCAATGTTAGGAAACAGCACAAATGCCTTAATACCTAAAGTTACACAGCTTTCTATTTCTACAAGTAAGGTATCTACACTCCAGCGGTATTGGCCTGGCATACTTGCTATAGCTTCTTTTTTACCTTCGCCATCAACCAAAAAAAGTGGGTACATAAGGTCGTTAAGCATTACAAAATGTTCTTGTACTAAATCTCTTATTGCTTGTGTAGCACGGTTGCGACGTGGGCGGTGCGTTATATTTATCATTACAGTAAAATTAAAATTTACGTTACAAAATTAACTATTAATATGTTAGCGATTTGCTAAAAAATGGAGAATTAATTTTTAGCAAAAAATAAAAAATCTAACCGTTTTATTCTTCCAAGGCGTTTACCACAATAGTTTTTATTAATGGGGTTTCATATACCTTGTAGTTTCCATTAGCATCAGAGTATATTAGATAGGCTTGTAGCTTGGGGTGTTGGTTTAAAAAAACAATAGCTTTATCCAAACCCATAACTAATATGCCTGTGGCGTTGGCATCAGCGGTTATGCAGTCGTTGGCAAATAGGGTTGCACTCAGCAAATTGTTTTTGGTAGGATAGCCTGTTTTAGGGTCTATGTGGTGGGCATATTTTACACCGTTTTCTATTATAAATCTTCGGTAATCGCCAGATGTGGCAATGGCTAAATTGTGTAGTTTGGCTATTGCTTTTAACGGATTAAGACCCACTTTATTATCTATAGGTTGTTCTATGCCCGCAGTCCAATTGTCGTTATTGGGCTTTTTACCTTTGGCATATATCTCTCCGCCTATTTCTACAATGTAATTGTGTATTTTTTTACTTGATAAAAATTGCGATATAACATCAACCGAATATCCTTGTGCAAAGGCGTTAAAATCAAGCTGTACACGTGGGTCTTGCTTTATTATTTTGTTGCCTTTTAGTGTTATTAAATTAAAGTTTACAAACTGTAACATACTATCTATTTTACTTTTTTCAATGGTTTGTTTTTTGCCAGGACCAAAACCCCAAGCGTTTACTAACGGATACACTGTAGGGTCAAACGCTCCATTGGTGCTAGCCCATACCTCTTTGGCTTTGTTAAAACAGGTTTTAAAACACGCATCAACACGTACATTTTTTTGGTTAGCATTGATACGAGATATGATTGATGTGGGCAAGTAGGTAGAGACCGATTTATCAAACTCCATTAATAGTTTGTCTATTTGGGGTTGTAAGTTTCTGTTTTTAGTATCAAAATAAGTAATGTGGTATGTAGTGCCTTGCGCCTCGCCCACTATGCGTATGGGCGTTTGTTGTGCTTGTATTAATGTTGCGCAACAAATGAATAGGGTAATGGTGCTTAGTAGTTTTTTCATTGTGATATTTAGTGTGCCAAAAATAAAGTATTTAGTGTTTAATTTGTGGTTTATTATTTTGCTTTAAAAACTAATATCTTATCACAACTATGAAATTTATTATTGTTTTAATTACGCTTATTTTATCGACATTAACATGCCTTTGCCAAACTAAACTAGAATTAGTTAATTGCGCTACCGAAAGTTTTCAGTATGCAAATTATGAAGAGGCGTTACGTTTGTTTGA
>JACMRI010000020.1 GCA_014376525.1 Bacteroidia bacterium
ATAAAAGCGGGTTCTAACTTAATATTTCAAATGCACTATCCTGCAGGCTCAGCAGGAAAATTAGATAGTACTCAAATACGCTTGTACTTTTATCCTATTGGTGAAACTGACCTACGCCCTATATACAACGAAACGGTGTTGCAAAAATGGAATTTCTTTCTATCGCCTAATTCAGTTAAAACAGTTACTGCCAACTTTGGTGTAAGTGCTGATGTATCTTTACTATCTATATTTCCACACTCACATAACCGTTGCACAAGTATATTAAATTATGCCAGCAATGGCACTACTACCATACCACTGTGTCGTATTAATAAGTGGGATTTTCACTGGCAAGGATTTTACACATTTAATAATATGGTAAAAATTCCAAGTGGCTATACGCTGTATGGTACACACGTATTTGACAATACGGTAAACAACCCCAACAATCCTGACCCTTCTGCGTTTGTAACAGCAGGTTTTAATACTAACGACGAAATGTTGTTTGACGGTGTTATATATGCAAACTATCAAACGGGCGACGAATTGGTAGATATTGGATCTATGATAGCAACTGACCCACTTTTTATTACAAGTGATAAAAATAATATAGCTATATTACAAACACCCCTAGCAAACATAAATGCTTACCCTAACCCGTTTACTGATAAAGTAATTGTGAGCTATGCCCTAACTAGTGCGCAATATGTGAGAGTAAGTATATACAACTCGGCAGGACAAGAAGTAAACAGATTATCATCAAAAATAGAAGCTGCAGGTAACTATACTTATGAATGGAGTGGTAAAGATGCCTTAGGTAACACTGTAGCTAACGATACATACATTTACAAAATACAGGCTGGCAAAAACAGCACAAGCGGTAAGATATTATTTAAAGGAAAAAATTAAACAAACGACTTGTTTTTTTTTAACAATTAAAAAGCACATTTTTATTCAAAATAAAAATGTTCTTTTTTGGTTAAAATAAGTACTAAATTTAAAAGCAATAATTATACTATCATTTGTAACATTATTAAAGTGTTTTATTTTAAAATTAATAGTAAAATAAGTTTTTTAAATAATTAATAACTGCTCAAATTAATATACAAACCTTCATCGGTATAAACACTTATTTTAAAACACTTTTACTTATTTAATAATAATGAACAACTACCAATCTTTAATTAATAGTCAAACCATTTTATTTAACAGTAATTTTACTAAGCCCATTACATTTAGAATAGCACAACTTACTAAACTTAAAGCACTATTAAAAAACAACGAAAAAGACTTGTATGAGGCAATATACAACGATTTTAAAAAAAGTGAATTTGAAACCTATGCTACCGAATTAGCAATACTTTACGCTGAAATAAACGATGCATTAAAAAATATAAAGCAATGGAGCAAGCGTAAATATGTAAAAACAAATCTCGCTAACTTACCTGCACTTAGTTATATAATACCCGAACCATTAGGCGTTACACTCGTTATTGGCGCGTGGAATTATCCATATCAATTATCGTTTGGACCAGTAATAGCCGCTATGGCAGCAGGTAACACTATAGTATTAAAACCTAGCGAATTAGCATCGCACACTAGTGCAATAATGGCTCAGTTAATCAACACTAATTTTGATGCTAATTATTTTAAAGTAATAGAAGGCGGTGTAACCGAAACCACTGCCTTGTTAAATTTACCTTGGGATAAACTATTTTTTACAGGAAGTGTTCCTGTAGGTAAAATAGTGTATCAAGCGGCAGCCAAGCATCTTACGCCAGTAACCTTAGAGTTAGGCGGAAAAAGTCCTGCTATTGTTACCGCAAATTGTAACTTAAAAGAAACCGTTAAACGCCTTGTGTGGGCTAAGTTTCTTAATGCAGGGCAAACCTGCATAGCGCCTGATTATGTGGTGGTAGAAGCAAGTATTCACGATGCTTTTATAGATGCAGTAAAGCAACAAATAGCAGACTACAATTATTCGTTTGAAAACAACAATTATGTGCAAATTATAAACACCAATAATTTTAATAGATTAAGCGCATTAATAAATAATAAGCAAGTAGTGGTAGGAGGTAACACGGATGCCGCCAAACGTTACATAGCACCAACTGTGATGGATAACGTTTCATGGATTGATAATATAATGAAAGACGAAATATTTGGTCCACTCTTGCCCATTATTACTTATACCAACATCAACGAAGTTATTATCCACATTAAGCAACGCCCCAAACCACTGTCGTGCTATGTGTTTACTAATGATTGTAAGTTGCAAGATAAAATACTTACCGAAATATCATTTGGTGGAGGTGCAGTTAATGATGCCTTAATGCACATAAGCAATAGCCATTTGCCTTTTGGTGGCGTGGGGTGTAGTGGTATGGGTAACTATCATGGGGAGGCTGGTTTTAAGGCCTTTTCGCACTACAAAAGCATTTTACAAAAACCATTTTGGTTAGAAACTAATTTAAAATACCCTCCATATTCTACTACCAAACTTAACTGGATTAAAAAAATACTGGAGTAATTTCACCATTAAATATTCAATTAACTATATTTACAACATCAAAAAATACATATAAAACAACCTAATGGAATTAGAAAAAAAATACAAAGACGCTGGCGATTTTTTGCCCCTAAACGGAACTGACTACGTAGAGTTTTATGTAGGTAATGCTAAGCAAGCAGCACACTATTACAAAACTGCATTTGGCTTTCAAAGCCACGCCTACATGGGCTTAGAAACAGGTAACAAAGAAGTAACATCGTATGTATTGGCACAAGATAAAATACGTATAGTACTTACGTCGCCCATGAATTCTAACCATGCAATAAACCAACATTTAGCCAAACATGGCGATGGTGTAAAAGTAGTTGCCCTATGGGTGGAAGATGCTACCAAAAGCTACGAAGAAACTACAAAACGTGGTGCAAAATCGTTTATGCCACCTACACGTACTGAGGACGAACACGGCTATGTTATACAATCGGGCATATATACCTATGGCGAAACAGTGCATATATTTACTGAGCGTAGTAATTATAACGGTGCATTTTTACCAGGTTACAAACCTTGGAAAAGCGACTACAACCCAACATCCGTAGGCTTAAAATACATAGACCACATGGTAGGCAATGTAGGCTGGAACGAAATGAACACTTGGGTAGAATACTACCAAAATATAATGGGCTTTGTTAATTTATTATCGTTTGATGATAACGACATCAGTACTGAATACTCAGCGCTGATGAGTAAAGTAATGACTAATGGCAACGGACGTATAAAATTCCCAATAAACGAACCTGCCGAAGGAAAAAAGAAATCGCAAATAGAAGAGTACATACAGTTTTACGAAGGGCAAGGCATACAGCACGTTGCCATGGCTACTGATGATATTATAGAAACCGTAACCACAATGACCGCGCGTGGTGTAGAGTTTTTAAAAGTACCAATGTCATACTACGAAACTATACTAAGCAAAGTAGGTGCGATAGACGAAGACATAAAACAACTTGCCCACTTAGGTATATTGGTTGATAGAGATGACGAGGGCTATATGCTACAAATATTTACTCGCCCTGTGGAGGATCGCCCTACATTATTTTACGAAATAATACAACGCAAAGGCGCACAAAGTTTTGGTAAAGGTAATTTTAAAGCCTTGTTTGAAGCCATTGAGCGTGAACAAGAGTTGAGAGGGACATTATAAATTACTTTTTAAGGTTTATAAAAGTATAAAAATCAACACTTTACATTATGTCTCCCTCATTAATAAAGGTAACATACATAGTTATTAACAAAATTTGCACAGATGAAAAATTTAACTAACTCAGCAATTGACAGGCAAAACATTTTAAGTAACCTTAATGCTGTTGAGGACATTCAAAAACACGTTGGCTTAGTGGGGATGTTACTTGATGGAGAATATAAATTTACAAAAAAACAAATTGTTGATTTTTATGTTGTTGATGACTCTACTATTGAACGATATATTTCATTGAATGAATTAGAGTTAAAAAGTAATGGCTATGAAATTTTTAAAGGAGTTAAACTTAAAAAATTTAAAGAGGAATTTGGTTGGATGCTTGGGGAGGTAAATAAAATACCTCAATTAGGTGTTTTTAATTTTAGAGCATTTTTAAATTTAGGAATGTTACTCACTGAGAGTGAAAAAGCCAAAGCATTAAGGAGTGTTATTTTAGATATTGTAATAGACGGATTAAATAAAAAAACGGGAGGTTCTACAAAACTTATAAACCAACGAGAAGACGAGTTCCTTATAGCTATAGCAAGAGAACCCCTTTATAGAAAAGAATTTACTAGTGCCCTTAATTTGTATTTAGAAATGGGAAATTATAAATATGCAGCATATACTGATGCTATTTACAAAGCTATTTTTAAAGAGAATGCTGCAGAATATAAAAATATACTTCAGCTAGAGGAGTCGCAAAATGTGAGAGAAACTATGTACTCTGATGTATTAAAACTTATTGCATCATTTGAAATTGGAATAGCTGATGAATTAAAACAAGAGTCAGGAAAATTAAACAGAAAGCTACAACCAAAAGAATTAGATAATCTTATAGATAGTTTTACAGAGAAACGTTTTTGGATTCCTCAAATAGAAGATGTTAGGAGTAAAATGGCAAGTAGAGATTATGGTTTTAGAGATGTAGTGCACGAGCGTCTAAAATCTTATATAGGGCAATTAACAGAAGACGATTTTCAGCGTTTTTTAGGAGATAAGAGCAAAGATTTAGAAGAACGAATAAAAGAAAATATAGATGTGTTTAAGCGTTTAAAAGACCGTTAAAAATTATGGAGTTAAATTATTTTGATGTTGAACATGCTATTAGTGTACATGATGCTATTATTGAAAAATCGGGTGGTTTATTGGGTGGTGTAAACAAAAATCAATTAGATGCTACCTTAACACATATACAAAATGACGACTACTATCCAGATTTTATTACAAAAACTACTCAATTGTTTTATGGTATAAACAAGGGACATTGTTTTACAGATGGGAATAAACGCTCTTCAATTGCGTTAGTAGCTTATTTTTTAGAAATTAACAATGTGACTTTTATTGGAAATAGATTTTTTATAGAAATGGAAAATGTAGCCGTTGATGTAGCTAATAATATAATAATAAAAAAACTTCTTGCTGAAATATTAGACTCTTTAATTTTTGAAAATGAATACAACGAAAGTCTCAAACTTAAAATAATAAAAGCTAAATCGTCTTATAATTATAATGAGTAGCCAATTCAAAATTTAAACACAAAATATAACCACACACACCAATGAGCGAAGCCATAAAACACGAATGCGGAATAGCATTTATACGATTACTAAAACCACTTGACTTTTACGTGCAAAAATACGGTACGGCATTGTATGGTATAAAAAAACTCCAACTAATGATGGAGAAACAGCATAACCGTGGGCAAGATGGCGCAGGTGTGGCTACTATAAAACTAAACACGGAGCCTGGTATGCGTTACATAAGCCGTTACCGTAGCAATGATTCAGCTCCACTCAAAGATATTTTTGGACATATAAATAATCATTTTGTAGAAGCGCAAAAAGAAAACCCCAAATGCTTAACCGATGCTGCATGGCTCAAAACTAATGTGCCATACACAGGAGAATTGTTATTGGGGCACTTGCGCTATGGTACGTTTGGCAAAAATTCAATAGAAAATTGTCATCCATTTTTGCGCCAAAGCAACTGGCGTTCGCGTAACTTGGTGGTAGCAGGAAATTTTAATTTAACTAACGTTGATGAGCTCTTTAGCCAATTAGTA
>JACMRI010000173.1 GCA_014376525.1 Bacteroidia bacterium
CACAAGCCGTAAACTATTTATGGAACACTACCGATACTACTCCTAGTATTACTATTACTACAGGTGGGCAATATACCTTACAAGCAACTAATAGCAATGGTTGCGTGGTTAATGATACTATTAACATTACGCTACTGGGAATAGCACCTACTGCTAATTTTACGTACAATAATAATTGCAAAGGAAATAATATAAATTGTATTAATACCTCAGTATCACCAGCAGGAACAACTATTACAGCTAATAAATGGGCTATTAATTATGCTGGCATTACTGGTAGTGGTATTAATTTTAACCCTGTAGTTAATGATACACTTACCTACGTTGTTAGCCTAAAAATTAGCAGTAGCAATGGTTGTAGCAATAGTGTACAAAAAAACATTAAAATATATAACCAACCCAAGGTAAGTATTACCACTCTAAATAGCTGTACCAATGATAGTACACAACTAAAAGCACTACCTACAATGCAAGGTAATGTGTTTGATTATTATCAATGGACAGCACCCAACGCAACCACTATTACTACTTCTAGCAATAACATTAAACAATACATAAGCACAAGTGGCAATAGTACTTATACGCTACAACTCTTTACTACCAATGGTTGTAGTGCTAATGCAACCAAAAGCATATATACTTACCAAGCACCCAACTTAGCTATAGATATACAAAACAATTGTGCCAACAATACAGTTATATGTGTAGACAAAACCAACTACTACGGACCTTACAGCGTATTAAACGGAACATGGAGCATACAAGGTATAGATACCACAAATTATAGTAACTATTATTTTAAAAAATTACCCCAAGGCAACTACACCATTACACTTACTGTACAAGCCAGTAATGGTTGCAAGGGTACCTATAGCAAGCCATTAAGGGTATATGCCTTGCCTATAGCTAACTACGCAGTAAGTAATAATTGTAATGGTAACAACGCAATATTTAACTATGTAAACACAGTACCCAATGCGCCTATAAAACTATATAGCTGGACTATAAACTCTACCAATGTGTATAGTGGTAGTAGCATAAATTACTTAATAAATAATACATTAGATTCGTTACCAATAAGCCTTACAGTAATAGATACCAATAATTGTAAAGGAACTATTACTAATAAAATAAAAATATATACTGCTCCCAATGCCACGTTTACCAACGATTTAAGTAGTAATTATGATTTGCCTACAACTATCAATTTTAACAATACATCAACAAATGCAACACAATATACATGGTATGTAAACAATTTACCAGTAAGTACTACTACTTTAAACTACACACTTAATGCTACTACCGAAACTAATTACAACATAAAACTAATTGCTAAAAACCTAGTGCAGTGTGCCGACTCAATTACCCAAGTTTTAGAATTATCAAAACGTGTAAATGATGTAATGATAAGTACAGTAACCACAACCCAAAACAATAACTACGCACAGGTTACTTGCTTGCTTACTAACATAGGTACACGTACCTTGCAGCACTTGCAACTATACGCACAAGTAGCAGGTAACGATGCTATAAACGAAACATGGGCAGGTAATTTACTTACTGGCGAAACAGTACTTTACACATTTACAAGTAAGCTACACATTAATCCGCTCAAAAAATATAATGACGCGGTATGTGTATGGGCTACCCAACCTAATAATTTTGATAATAGTAATATGAGTAACAACAGAGCATGCGCTGCCTTAAGCACCACAACGGATTTTAAACTTTCTACCATTTATCAAAACCCCGAAAATAAAAGTATATTAATAACAGTACTGACCAAAACACCCACAATAGCGCACCTTACCATAAATGATTTAAGCGGAAAAATTATAATCGATAACACAAATCTTAATTTAACACAACCTTACAACGAAGTGTTTATAGACCTTACTAAATTTGCATCGGGCATATACAAATACAGTATAGATAATGGCACACAACAGCTTACAGGAAGTTTTTATGTGCAATAGTTATTATGCTTAACTAACCTCTTGCGCCCAGTTCTATAACTGCTAAGTTGCTTATAACACCATTATGTAATTGAAACCTAAGCATAGTTATTACGTTGTGAAAGCCATGGTTACCAACCGCTCCAGGATTCATGTGTAATAAATTGTGTTTTTTGTCGGGCATTACTTTTAATATATGCGAATGCCCACATATAAACAATTGCGGACGCTCCTGTTCTATTATTTTTTTTGCTTCTAAGTTATATCTGTTGGGATAACCGCCAATATGGGTTATATATACCTTTACTCCTTCGCAGGTAAATATTAAATCTTTGGGGTATATGGTGCGCATTTGAGCATCGTCTATATTGCCATACACTGCTCTAAATGGCTTGTGTTTAGCCAATTCTTTTACAAATGCCTCAGTGCCAATATCTCCAGCGTGCCACACTTCATCTGCCGCATGTATGTACTCGTAAGCGTTGGGGTGTATATGGTTGTGCGTGTCGGAAAGTAAGAGTATGTTTTTCATTTAGGCTAATTAATTTGCTGTATTACTTTTTTAAATTTATTTTATACTTACTACAAAATTACTTATTTCTAATACTTATAATTCCTATAATTTGAATTAATAACCCTAAAAAAACACTCCAATCTTACACTGTTAAATATGAAGCATCTTAAAAAAAATAGTGCTATAAATTAAACCTTAATTAAACAATAATTCTCATAAATAATTAACTTTGAAATA
This sequence comes from Bacteroidia bacterium, assembly GCA_014376525.1. Classification (GTDB taxonomy): domain Bacteria; phylum Bacteroidota; class Bacteroidia; order UBA4408; family UBA4408; genus JACMRI01. The sequence continues at coordinate 2,710 of JACMRI010000173.1, forward strand.
GCTCCAAATAATTGCATATATAATGAATACAGCTCCCAACGCACATATATTAGTTGAATTAGTTACCTTAACTATGCCATTTGGCAAACACAAGGGTCTTACTTTATGCCAACTACCCGTATCTTATTTAGAATGGTTTAACCGTAAAGGATTTCCTACTGGCAAACTAGGCACACAACTACAACTCTTGTACGAAATAAAACTAAATGGCTTAGAGCACTTATTAATTCGCATTAAAGAAGATATTAGTGGTAATAGCTAAAACACTCTATATGCTTTGATATCATTAGCATTGCAGAAAAACAACGATTGTTGAACAATAACTAAATTTAGTAACTTTACGTTTTAGAGTGTTTTTAAATTGCGGAAAATATAAAGGCGAAGAACAAGCCATATAGTACTAACTATAACTTAAACAAAGCCTAATATTATAAGCCTGATGTTTATTTTTGGTTTTCAAACATTTCGGTGGAGTGGTCGCCTTGCATATTGGGCGTAGTGGTTTGGTCTATACCGTTGGTTTTATTGTTCCTGTTGGTTATTACCAATTGCCATCTATCATTGCGTATTTCGCCATAAGCATCAGAGTGTAATAACACATAATCGTTGGTAGCAAGGTCGGGTAGGTAAAATATAAAGCGTCTATTATTGCGTTTGTCGGTGGTGTAATACTGCCATATTTCGTAAGGATAACTATTGGGTTCTCTATCAAATTTAGTAAGTTGGCTTGGCTTGCCGTATTGCAAATACACACGCCCACGGTCGGTTTGGTAGCCTTTGCGCAATTGGGCTCTGTATATACTTTGTACGTAAGCAACTTCTTTACTATATTTAGTGTATGCTTCGTAAGTATTATTGGGGCTGCGTTCTAGCCAAAAATTGTACAAAAATTGTTGTTTTAATTTTGTGTTTACATCTTTGCCTATGTTATCTATATAACCTTTTTGCCCTGCGGTAGCAATGGGTTTCATACTGCGTACTAAATCGTTTAAGGTATCTGTATTATTTATTTGTGCAAAAAAATTGTTTGTAGAATCTGCCGTATTATATGTTGATGAATTAGCAGCATAGTGTTGTATAAAAATTTCGTTATGGCTACGTACGGTGTTGGTTTTATCTACAGCATCTGTACACAATAAATAATTACCTGTAGGCAAATTAGTAAGCGATAGCGCGCCTATAAAACCTATACGTTCGCTGGCTTTGTTACGCGAAAAGTTAGCAAAATTATTTAATGTTTCTTTGGTGTCAGTATTTTTCAAATAATATTTAATTAAGTAGCCTTGGTCAGTACCAAAGTACTTTGCTGCATTGTATAACTCTACATAAAAATTAATTTGCGTAGCTTCGTTTCCATAATAGTTACTTACATAAGGTATTATATCAAAACCGTTTTTAACACTTGCTTTTTGTTCGGTACTTACTTCAAAACTTTCTATTAACTCAATGCTCGAAAACAGTAACGAGTCGGTGTATGAGGGCAGTATTAATTGTTGTGTATTTTCGATAGGTTTAATGGTGTCGTTATTATCTTTTAACTCTAGTGCCAGTGTATATTTTCCGCTTGGCAATGTAAAGCGTTGTATATCTATAAACTCGCCTTGCAGGCGTTCTTTTTGTTGTATGGGGCTTAGCACGTTGTATTTATTAGCATATACTTCATTACCTTTTTCATCACTTATTAATATACCCACTTGTATAGATGCTTGGTAGCCTTTAGCTATTTTTTTTGCTTGCGCAGTGTAGGCATCAAAAGCTAAATAATGTTCTATAAGTGTAGTGTTATTTTCTCCTTTAAAAGTGGTGTGCATAGCATATACTCGTAGGTTTTTGGCATAAGTGGTACTTGCCATTACTATTACAAACAATAGTGTAATAAGGTATTTCATTGTTTATATTTTTTGATTGTTGTTTAATGTGCTAATTATACTTAAAACCACATATATAACCATGGCAACCGCTACGCCCAATATGCCCAATGTAGCTATACTCAAGGCACACAATAGTACTAGTATATATTTGTATTTGTTTGTAGCCCAATCATAGGTTTTAAATTTTAATGCTAACAATGGTAATTCCCACAACAGCCAACTACTCGTTAATAGTACCAAACCTGTTATTACATAGTTGTTGTGTAAAAATGGTGCTATGGCGCTAGTATTGTTGTGGTATAAGGTTGCAAGCGCTATTATAAACAAACAATTGGCAGGTGTAGGTACGCCAATAAAACCGGTAGCTTGACGAGCATCATTATTAAAATTAGCCAACCGAATAGCCGAAAACACAGCAAGTATAAATGCTACAGGAGCTACATCGTAAACAGCTTCGTAATTGGTACTACTTTGCATGGCTTGGTTATAGTCCATTATTTTATATAAGGCGTAAGCAGGCACCACGCCAAAGGTAACCATGTCGGCAAGGCTATCTAAATCTTTGCCTATGTTGCTTGTACTTTTTAATGCACGTGCCACATATCCATCAAAAAAATCGAACACACCTGCTACTATTACCAATGCCATAACGTGGTTAAACAACCCTTGGCTAACATAGTGCAAGGCCATACAACCGCAAAACAAGTTAGCACTTGTAAGTACGTTGGCAGCATGGTTTTTTATATGTTGTATCATAACGTTTGGATGTTATTGGTACTCTTCCTCTAACAGAGTTTTAATATCCGCAATTAGTTTCTTTTCTTCAGTTGCACTTGTACCGTCGTAAAAGCCTCGTATACGTTTTTTAGTATCAACCAATACCAAATATTGCGAGTGTATAAAATCGTCAGCACCTCCATCTCCAGGTGCTAATTTTGGCAATAAATACATGTTGCGTGCCACATCATATAATTCTTTTTTGTTGCCAGTTACAAAATGCCATTTATTAGCTTTGGCGTTGTGTACTTTAGCATAAGCTGCTAGTATAGCTGCACTGTCGTACTCTGGATCAACGGTGTGCGATATAAATTTTATGCGCTCTTCGGTACTGTAAGTTTCGTTAATATGCTGTAATGTGTTACTCATTATAGGGCAAATACTTTTACAGGTAGTAAAAAAATAATCGGCCACATATATTTTATTTTCAAACGTAGCAGGAGTAACGGTTTCATTATTTTGATTAACAAAAGCATAGTTACCAATAACATGCCCTGGGTTACCAAATATAGGCAAGGTTACTATAGCTTTTTTTTGCTGTTGCTTCACTATTGCTATACCGCCAAGCGTACCAGCAAGTATAAACACAATAAGATAAATGTATTTTTTGTTCATAGTTATATTAGTTAAATAGTATTAGTTAATTACTAAAACAAGGCGTTGCGTTAACCAATGTTTTTTAATTTTAAATGAATATAACCTAACTTCAATTGTTTTCCGTCTGCTTCATTCATTATTTTTACTTTAACAAAAATGCGCTATTTTACAGGTATAGTAGTATTCCAGTTAAATACATCAGTAGTTTTACCTTGCTTTATTTGGTTTAAATACCCACCACCTTTTATTTGAAAACTATTCTCCGTTATTGCAGGTAATTCATAATCTACACCGTTGTAATGAAACATTTTTATAGCTGCAATATTTGCTGCTGTGCCTACTCCAAATACCTCTTGCAATGTATTATTAGTGTGAGCCGCAATAAGTTCTTCTATACTCACTAAGCGTTCTTCTACCTGCATATTCCAGGTACGTGCTATGTGCAACAAACTCATACGTGTAACACCAGCTAACTTACTATCACTTAACGAGGGCGTAATAACTACATTGTTTATTACCAACATTAAATTCATTGCGCCACTTTCTTCTAAGTATTTATGTTCAGCAGCATCTGTCCATATTATTTGATGAAAGCCTCTTTCTTGTGCTAACTTGGTAGGATACATAGCACTTGCATAATTACCCGCAGCTTTAGCAAAACCTACTCCACCCTGCGCTGAACGTATAAATTCGGGTTCAATAAGTACTTTTAATGGTTCTTTAAAATACGATGCTATTTGGCAAGTCATTATACAAAAACGATAATTATCGCTGGGCTTTACACCAACAGCCTCGTCGGTTGCAAATAATATAGGACGTATATATAACGCTGCGTTTTCCTGGCGTGGTATCCATTTATTATCTAATTGTAATAACGCTTTAAGTCCGTCTACAAATATATGCTCAGGTATTTCGGGCATACACATACGTATTGCCGAACGGTTCATACGTTCGTAGTTTTCATTCATACGAAAAGTAATAGCCTCGCCATTATCGTTTACGTATGCTTTCATACCTTCAAATATGGCTTGTCCGTAATTTAAGGCAGAAAGCGAGGGGCTCATTTCCATACGTGCAAACGGTACTATTTTGGGGGCTTGCCACGAATTATTTTCATAATCTGCAACCAACATGTGGTCAGCATATACACTTCCAAAAGGAAGTTCATTAAAATCTTTTTCGCCAAGGCGACTTTGAGCAACAGTTTGTATTATCATTTTTTGAACAAATAATGTAGTACAAATATAATTTTATAGTTAATGCAAAAGTTAGTTTTATTTCCACCAATATATTTGAGTTATAAAAGCAACTCTTATCCGTTATTGTTAATTATTTGTGATTATTGCTACTCTATAATTTGTGGTTATGTACCAATTTTTTTTCTTGGTCTATTGTTTAAAATCTACTCCACTATATATATTGTTCATAATGTTTTTTTTAAATCTTTATACTAACATTTAGTGTTTAATTTGTTAGTTAAATCTAACTTTTTTTAAACAGTAACAATTTCAAATAATCAAAATAATTACTACATTTGTTTAACAAATAATTAAAAAAAATAGACAATGTTAAAAAAATTTTCAACAGCAGATAAACTGTTATTTGTAGCCGCATTACTTTCATTGGTTTTTTCGGAATTACTATGGTTTAAGGGCGAACACGAGTCTGGAATATTTATTGGTATATGGGTGCCATCAATATTAGCGTTTGGTATTTATTTAAAATTAATTAATAAAATCTAAAACTATGAATGAACTAATCCCCTATTTTGCAGGACTTGTAACACTATTGTTTGGAATAGGTTTTGCCTTTGCGATAATGGAACCTGAAAACAAAAAATAGATTTTTGGTTACATAAACATCTTATTTGTTTTACTTTTGTTGCTAAAACTGCGTTGCATTATCAACACAATTTTAGCAACTTTTTAATTTATATACTACTCAATTATTATGGCAAAAACAGGCGTTTTATTAATTAATTTGGGAACTCCCAAAAGTCCATCTACTGGCGATGTGCGTCGTTATTTGCGTGAGTTTTTGGACGACGAACGCGTAATAGACGTTCCTTACATTTTACGAAAAATATTAGTACACGGAATTATAGCGCCGTTTCGTGCGCCCAAAAGCGCAAAATTATATAAAGAAGTATGGACAGATA
>JACMRI010000174.1 GCA_014376525.1 Bacteroidia bacterium
AGCAGTAAAAAAAGATGCGGAGTTACAAATGATACAGCGCAATCCTTACGACTACGTGGACTTTAGTGTGCCTTGGAACATTAGCGTATCATATAACGTAAACTACAACGAAACCAAAAAACTATTGTACCGCACACCCTTACAAAACCCGCTTACCAAGGATTTAACGCAAGCTATACAACTACGCGGCGATATAAATGTAGCACCAAAATGGAAAGTAGGAGTAAGCACAGGGTACGACATAAAAACAAAGGCATTTACGTACACCAACATAGATATATACCGCGACTTACACTGCTGGGAAATGCGATTTACTGTAGTGCCGTTCGGCCCACAGTTGGGTTATTTTATTAATATAAATGTTAAGTCTAGCACTTTGCAAGATTTAAAATTATCGCGCCGCCGCAGTTGGTACGACTTGCAGTAGCAATATTGATGTTAAAATATGAAGATTAAATTTAAAATTCAATAAAAAAAATGAGACAACTACCCCCATGCCCCAAGTGCAAAAGCGAATACGTATATGAAAGCGATAACCTGCTTATATGTCCTGAATGTTTTTATGAATGGAACGCTGAAGACGAAGCGATAGAAACCACCAATACCAATGAAGTAATAGACAGTAACGGAAACGTACTGAGTAATGGCGATACTATAGTAATAATAAAAGATTTGCCAGTAAAAGGATATCAAAAAGCGGTAAAAACAGGAACTAAAGTTAAAAACATACGCCTTACCGATGGTAGCGATGGCCATAATATAGATTGTAAGGTAGAAGGCTTTGGTGCATTGGGTTTAAAATCGGAATTTGTACGCAAGGCATAAGCTATATAGTTAATATGAAAAAACGAGTAGTGTTTTTTGTTTTACTTTTTAGTAGTATGCTTGCGAATGCGCAAAATGTTGATACCTTAAAACAGGTTATAGCCACCTGCAAAAACGATACAAATAAAGTAAATACGTTGTTGGAGCTAGCGTATGCATCTAACTTTATAGAGTCTGTTTTAATAAATATAAAGGCGTTAGAATTAGCTCTTAAACTAAACTATACTTTGGGTGTAGTGGTTTCTTACAATCAGCTTGGAGATGCCTATTGGTATCATTCAGACTTTGACAAGGCTCAAGATAATTAATTTAAAACCTCCACTTAAAACCTCCAACAATTAATTGTGTTGTGTAACTAATTGTTTTTGTTTCTGCTTTAAAATTTGGGTTAAATATGTAATAATTGTTTTCTTTAGCAAATGCATCATATCGTACACTCAGTTCTAAATGCTTGGTAAGTGAAGCAGTTAAACTTACTCCATATTTGTACAAAATTTTATCGCTTGTATTATACACAAACACGGCATTGGCTTCGCTATAATTTTGTAAGTTGCCATAGGTTGCTCCTCCCTCAAGCCATAGTTTTGATGATATTTTTACTCCTAATTGTTGTGCAAGTATAAACCTGTTTTCTACATCTTGGTTCATATAGGTAATAAATGTTGTGCCATAAAAATTTGTTGTGGCTAATGGATAATACGTAGCTGAGATACCAGCTTGCAATTGTGTATAATTATTTAACTGTGCATAGCCTGCATTTATCCCATACACAAAAATACCACACGCTTTACTAAGTGCAATAGAAGAGGAGAAATTGATGAACGAAGTGTCTTTTTTACTAAATGAATAATTAGAATTTCTTGAATTAGAATTAGCTATAAATTTATTAAAACCAACATTAATAAAATGAAACGCAGGCGCAATTACAAAGCCCTTACATTGATGAGTATAGGTAATATAATAATCGTGTTCGGTTAGTTTGTAACTACTTGATGTATCTTTAGTATCAGTACTGTATTTTTTAAGCATATCAATACCTATATTGCTATAACTATGATATATGCTGTTTTTATTTCCCAATTCATGATTGAGAGAAACGCTACCATAAGTCATATTTTTGGTAATGGTAGCTTCGCCGTATCGGTTGGCGGTGCCGTTAATATCTTTAGTGGTAAGCGCATCGCTAATGTTACTAATAGCAAGTCCGCCATCAATACTTATGCTTTCTATAATTTTGTTGTGAGGAGCGTTTATACGTGCTTTTAAATCATCGGGAAAAGTAGCTAACACTATTTTTGCCTCCATTACTCTTCCCGAAAATAAATAACTGTAATATAAATATTCCAAAGCGAGTGTATCATAGGAGCTAAACTCAACTGCTTCTTTAAAATGAGTAACAGCCCTTAAATATTTTTTTTGGTTGTAATAACTAATACCTATGCGCATGCGCAAGTTGTAATAATCGTAACCGCCCTTAATACATTTTTTGCCATACGCAATGGTACCCGACCAATTATTTTGGCTAAACAATTCGTAACTTTTAGGCTCAACTTCGCTCATTATTATTTTTTCTTGTGCCATTGCAGTATCAATGCAAAACACAATAAAACACAATAAAGCATATAATCGTAGTGGATTTTTTTGTAGCAAAATAGCGCTTTGTAACCCCTGTTTTATTATTTAATTAACGATAAACCTTCCAGCGCTGATTTGTCTTTAGGGCTATACAACAATGTTTTGTTAAACAAAACGGTAGCATCATTTTTATTACCCAAAAAATAATTTGTCCAAGCACTCATCAACATATTGTTATATCCAAATGGATATAAATTTAACGCTACGTCAAAATGTTTTTTGGCACTTACATAGTCCTTACGGTAGTAGTATATTAAGCCCAAGTTGTAATTAGCGGTAGCGTTTTTAGCATCTAATTTTAAAATAGCTAAGTATGTTTTTTCTATTTCAATCCAGTTTTGCTGTATGGTATAAGCATTTATAATGGCCCATTTGGGCTCAGTTGCAGCAGGCATTAATACTATTGCTTTTTGATAAAAAGTAACCGCTTCTTTTTGTTTAGCAGCTAAATAATTTAACCAACCCATACGCATATTTATTTCGTAAGAACTTGCACTGTAAACATTATTAAGAGAAGCCATTGCCGCATCGTACTTTGCTACTGCTTCATACTCATATGATAAACTAAAGGCGGCTAATACAGTTTTGTTTTGCGCTTGTACACTTAGTGTAGTTACTGTTGCAATTATAGCTATTGATGTTTTTAAAATGTTCATTTTATGTTTTTGTTATTAATTAATACGTGTACAAATATAACTTTCCGTTTTGTTTTTGTTATGAATTATAAATTTGCGTAGTTTATTATCTTTTAACTCCAATTCATAGTTTATTTTTTTAAATGTTTTGTTCATCACTTTAGCATTAACTTCGCTAGCAATAACAAGCTGTTGGGGCGCATAGGCATCATCTACATAGGTAAATGTAGCCGAGTAATTAGCGTTGGTAAATAAATAAAACGGAGCTATAAAATCTTGAAAAAACAACACTATTTTATTGTTAAAATGCACTAATGGAACATTGTCTTGTACATTAATGTTTTCGTAATAGCCCAATAACTGACGATAGGCGGCTAAGTAAAAATTAAATAATAAGGAGGTTTTGTCGCCTTCAAAATCGGTAAAATAAAGCATTGTGCCATCGTTTACAAAGTAGGCATACGACTGGCTTTGGACGCAATGAATATACGTGCGGTTGTAAGCATCGGTAAATACTTCCCAATACGTTACAAGTTTAGTTTTTTCGTTTTCAAATGAGAGTTTATGCCCTGGTAAAAACGAAAAACTGGTTGCTAACAATTCGTTTACTTGTACGTTGCTTATGTATGAATTTACAGTAGGTACGGTAGATATACGTAATGTTTTGTGTGTGCCAATGCGCTCTATAAAATACGCAATAGGATACGCCAATGTTTTAGCGCCTATGGTAGGTATAGTTTGCAGCTGAAAATGAATGTGAGGTTCTGGCGAACGACCAGTATTTCCGCACGTTGCAAGGTAAGTGCCTTTGGTTACGTACTGTCCTATAAACACTCCAAAGCTATCTTTTTTGATGTGGCTTATTTGCGAGAATAAGCCGTTTAAATGATTTATAACCACAGTGTTTCCCCAGTTTTGCTCCATGTTTACATCTCCAACATCGTTATCGTTAATGGTGTTTACTATGTCGTAAATATATCCATCATAAGGCGCATAAATTTCTTTGTTATAACAATAAAAATTATTAACGGTAAAGTCTTCGTTGGTGCGTGTAGGCTCGCGATAGCTGCGGTTTTTGGTATCTACAATTACAAAATCCAACGCCTTACTCCAATCGCCAAGGTGTGTTATTTTGCCATCGTAGCCCTGACTTACATTCCATTCGCCCGCAAAGGGTAAGGATAGTTTGTAAAGATGTTCATTTTTAAAACGTTGTACTGAATTTAAGTATTTATATATAGTTTTTTCGGCAGAAAAATATTGTACCGTAACCAATTGTAAATAGCGCTGTAACCATCGTTGGTTGAGCGAAAACAAAAATGCAGTACACACCACACTAAATGAAAGTGAGTAGGCTTTGAGTTGAAATACCTCCAATATTTTACCAAACGATAATGCCACCAACATAAGTATAGGCACGAGTATAACCACGGTTAAGTAGGTTTGCGCATTGGGCAACAAGAAAAAACAACCTATGGCAATAGCCAAAAATATAAAATTTGCGCCTAACAAATTATGATTTAAGTCAGCCACATCGGCACCAAACATAGCATAAAAAACATACGCCATACCAAAGCCAATAACACTTAACGAAAATGCAATACGTGATGAATACAGTAAGCCCGAAGCAACGCAAATACCTGCCAACAAACTAGTTTGGAAGAATGTACCCGCAAGTGTTTTAAAATAATTAAGCGCAAAAGGAAATAAATTTATATCATCAATAACATGTACAAACATGTACCATGTGGAGGATTGATTGCGTGCAAGTTCGTTAACGGTATATATGTGCGATTCGTCCAGTTGTATGTTAGAAAAATTAGCCGCAGCTAACGACACTATCCAATACGAAATTATAAATGGTAGCGACAAAAAAGGTAAATTATATACCGAAAACAATCCCTTGAGCCATACTGTTATTAATAATAAAATTAAAATAGCAGAGATAAAAAGCGCAATAAAAACATAATTAAAACTAAACTCGTAGCCCAAACTCATACCCAAAAACAAGGCGTTGAA
>JACMRI010000175.1 GCA_014376525.1 Bacteroidia bacterium
GAAATTATTGAAGAATTTAACAACTCTATATACCACATAGAGCGCAATGCCAATGCCAAAATATTGTTTATGGACGTATCCTTAAAATTGTTTAGATGGTTTACCCGCCAAAATAAATTATTGGCGGAAGCTAAAGAATCATCTTAAATATAAAAGTTAATTTTTTTGTATATCCGTTATTTATCATAATCCTGTACTACCAGTAATATCAAGTCTTTCAAAGAGTGTTTCGGCAAAATAACAGCGATTTTGTTTGTACACAAATTCATTGATATAAAGCTGTAAATATTTTAATTGCACCTTGTGGTAGTTTGAATTGTAAAATAAGCCTCGTCCATTTCAATCATTCCCTCCAGTGTATAACGTACATCACGCTTAACCATAGCCTTACGTAACCATAAATGGTAAATTAGACCATTGCATAAAAGTACCGCTACGTAATGAAGTGCGATGTTTACAATTCTTGCAATCGTAACTCCAAACGCTTTTTATTCAATAATGAATTGTATTCTTACAACTAGTGCAATTGCTTTAAAATAATTGTTTAAAAAAATCTAAATTTAGGATCATTCTGTATTTTAAAAGATTATTTTTGTACTAAAATTAATAAATAACAACACAATAATGAATAAATACGATGTAGCCGTAATAGGTTCGGGTCCTGGAGGATATATATGTGCAATACGTTGCGCTCAATTAGGAATGAAAGTAGTATTAATAGAAAAATACAACAGGCTTGGAGGTACTTGTTTAAACGTAGGTTGTATTCCTTCTAAAGCCCTGTTAGATTCTTCAGAACATTTCCACAATGCGCTACATACATTTAAAGAACACGGTATAGATATAAATACACCAAAGGTAAATTTTATGCAAATGATGGCTCGCAAAAACGATGTAGTGAAGCAAACTACTGCTGGGATTGATTATTTGATGAAGAAAAATAAAATAGATGTGTTACATGGTACAGGAGCGTTTGAAACTCGCAATATACTTAACGTTACTAATGCTGATGGTTTAGTTACACAAATAGAAGCCACCAAAGTTATTATTGCCACAGGTTCTAAACCATCCACATTAGCAGGTATTGAGTTGGATAAAAAAATAGTAATAACATCAACCGAAATATTAAACCTAACTGCAGTACCCAAAGAAATGGTATTGATAGGCGGAGGTGTTATAGGTTTGGAATTAGGTAGTGTATATGCACGATTAGGAGCTAAAGTAAAAGTAATAGAATATGCCGATACCATTATATCCAACATGGACAGAACTATGGGTAAAGAATTACAAAAATCATTAACCAAAATTGGCATGGAGTTTTTCTTGTCGCACAAGGTGAAATTTGCAAAAACTAAAGGCGAAAAAGCGATAGTAATAGCAGACAATTCCAAAGGCGAAGAAGTAACCTTTGAAGGTGATATATGCCTTGTGGCAGTAGGTAGAAAAGCTTATACCGAAGGCTTAGGATTAGAAAAAATAGGCTTAGCTACAGACCCACGTGGTAAGATAGCAGTAAACCCACATTTTGAAACATCAGTAGCTGGCGTTTACGCAATTGGAGATGTAATAGATGGTGCAATGCTAGCGCACAAATCAGAGGAAGAAGGAGTAACACTTGCCGAAATTATTGCAGGACAAAAACCACACATTAACTATTTGCTTATACCAGGCGTAGTATACACATGGCCCGAAGTAGCAAGCGTAGGCTATACCGAAGAGCAATTAAAAGCCAGCGGTACTAAATATAAAGTGGGTAGTTTTCCTTTTAAAGCAAGTGGTAGAGCACGTGCCAGCATGGATACCGACGGATTAGTAAAAGTACTAGCCGATGCCACAACCGACGAACTATTAGGAGTACACATGATAGGCCCTCGTGTTGCAGATTTGATAGCCGAAGCCGTAGTAGCTATGGAGTTTAGAGCAAGTGCCGAAGATATTTCGCGTATGAGCCACGCTCACCCCACCTACACCGAAGCATTTAAAGAAGCCTGCCTTGATGCTACTGGCAAGCGTATGTTAAATATGTAAAAATATTTTATATACACCATGTATTAATAACAATTGTAAATTTATTACGACAGAATGAAAAACGTTCTAATTACAATAGCACTTTTATATAGCCTTACGAGCCGTGCGCAAACGCTAGAGCAAGCCAATGCCAATTTACAAAAAAACAATAAACAGTTTTTTATAGAAAACAAAGGGCAGTGGCCTGCCGAGGTGCTTTACCTTACACAAATGCGTGGCTTAAATACCTGGATAACCACCAAAGGTATGTGGTACGAGTTTTATAAAATGGAAGAAATAACCTTTGACGCAAATGCAGCACATAAAAAAACACCAATGCCCAGCAAATTTGAACACAAAAATTATAAGCGCTGGGGGCACCGTGTGGGCTATACATTGCAAGGTAACTACACTAACGTAACTACACAAGGACTACAAAAACAAGAGTGCTATTACAATTATTTTATAGGTAACGATACCACCAAACACGCTAGTAATGTAGGTTTGTACAAAGAGGCACTAGTAAAAGGTGTATATGAGGGCATAGATATGCGTTATTATTTTGATAACGACATATTGCGCTACGACTACATAATACACCCCAATGCCAACCCCAACCAAATACGTTTTACCTTTAACGGTAGCGACAGCACTTATCTAAACTCCAATAACGAGTTAGTATTTACCACCTGCTTAGGCGAGGTAAAACAAGCTAACTTATACACTTACCAAAATACCACTAAACAAGCCGTTAAAAGCCAATTTACACAATACCAAAACGGCTGGGGTATTACCCTAGGCTCTTATAACACAAGCGAAACGCTTATTATAGACCCGCTTATTTACTCTACTTATATTGGAGGTAATAACAATGAACGGGGATATGATATAATTGTTGATGCCTTGGGGAGTGCTTATATTACTGGTTACTCTTGCTCTACTAATTATGTAACAACCACAGGAGCTTTTCAAACAACAAATAATGGAGGTGCTGATGTTTTTGTAACTAAACTAAACGCAGCAGGAACATTAGTAATTTATTCTACATATATAGGAGGAAGTGGTGATGATTATGCTAACGGCATAGCCCTTGATGGGTTTGGTAATGCCTATATTACTGGTTATACTTCCTCTACTAATTATGTAACAACTATAGGAGCTATTCAAACAACTAATAAAGGAGGTTTTGATGCTTTTGTAACTAAACTAAACACTACAGGAACAACTGTAATGTACTCTACATATATGGGAGGGAATTATGATGATTATGCTAACGATATAGCCATTAACGGGTTGGGGGATACCTATATTACTGGTAACACTGCTTCTACTGATTATGTAACCACCACTGGAGCTTTTCAAACAATAAATAATGGAGGTGCTCATATTTTTGTAACTAAACTAAACTCTGCAGGAACAACTGTAATTTATTCTACTTATATCGGGGGAAACATTTATGAAACTGGTTATAGTATAGCCATTGATGTTTTGGGTAATGCCTTTATTACGGGTTTTACATACTCTACTAATTATGTAACAACCACAGGAGCTTTTCAAACAACAAATAATGGAGGTGCTGATGTTTTTGTCACTAAACTAAACGCAGCAGGAACATTAGTAATTTATTCTACATATATAGGAGGAAGTGGTGATGATTATGCTAACGGCATATCCCTTGATGGGCTAAGTAATGCCTATATTGCAGGCGAGAGTCACTCAACTAATTATGTAACAACGACAGGAGTTTTTCAAACAGTTTTTCAAGGAGGATATAGTGATGCTTTTGTAACTAAACTAAATGCTAATGGAACAGCATTAATTTATTCTACATACATAGGAGGCAACTATTATGATTATAGTAGTAGTATAGCGCTTGACGCACTGGGTAATGCCTATATTACGGGTGGAACGAGCTCTACTAATTATGTAACAACCACAGGAGCTTTTCAAACAACTAATAATGGAAGTGCGGATGCTTTTGTAACTAAACTAAATGCTACAGGAACAACAGTAATTTACTCTACTTATTTAGCAGGGAGTAGTTTTGATAATGGTAAGAGTATAGCGCTTGATGGTGTGGGTAATGCTTATATTACGGGTCTTACAGAGTCTACTAATTATGTAACAACCACAGGAGCTTTTCAAACTACTAATAATGGGGTTATAGATGCTTTTGTTAGCAAATTAGAAATTTGTCCTATTGTTACCACTACACAATTAATTACATTATGCGCCAACCAAAGTTTAAACGTAGGTACACATATTTATACCGCAAGTGGTACATATATAGATGGTTTTAATGCAAGTACTGGTTGCGACAGTGTAGTAATTACACAACTTACTGTACGACCTACTATTACTAGCACACAGGCACTTACACTTTGCGCTAACCAAACTACAATAGTAGGAACGCATACTTATAACACAAGTGGTACTTATAAAGATACACTAACTGATATAAATGGTTGTGATAGTATAGTAACTACACAGCTTACTATACAACCTACCATTACTAGCACACAGATACTTACGCTTTGTGCTAACCAAAGTACAATAGTAGGCACGCATACGTATAACACAAGTGGCACTTATAAAGATACACTTACAGCTATTAATGGTTGCGATAGTATAGTAACAACACAGCTTACCATACGCCCTGCTATTACTAGCACACAGACACTTATACTGTGCGCAAACCAAAGTACAACTGTAAGCACACATACGTATAACACAAATGGTACTTATAAAGATACGCTTATAGCTATTAATGGTTGCGATAGTATAGTAACAACACAACTTACCATACGCCAAGCTATTGCTAGCGCACAGGCGCTTACACTTTGTGCTAACCAAAGTACAATAGTAGGCACACATACCTACAATACAAGTGGCACTTATAAAGATACGCTTACAGCTATTAATGGTTGCGATAGTATAGTAACAACACAACTAACTATACTCCCTGCTAATACTAGCACGAACGGACTTACACTGTGCGCAAACCAAACTACAGCAGTAGGCACACATACCTACAATACAAGTGGCACTTATAAAGATACGCTTACAGCTATTAATGGTTGCGATAGTATTGTTACAACACAACTTACCATACGCCCTATTATTACTAGCACACAGGAACTTACACTTTGTGCTAACCAAAGTATAACAATAGGAATAAATAACTACAATAGAAGTGGTACATACAATGATACATTAAAAAGCACGATCAATTGCGATAGCATCGTTACTACGCAACTTACTGTGTACCCTGCTATTATGAGCACACAGGCACTTACACTATGCGCTAACCAAAGTATAACTATAGGAATAAATAACTATAATAGAAGTGGTACATATAATGATACTTTAAAAAGTACAGCAAATTGCGACAGTATAGTAACAACGCAACTAATAATAGAAGAGCTAAACTCTAAAAAATGTGATACCCTAACCATTACATTGTTAGAAATCCCACAAGGTTTTTCGCCCAACGGCGACCAAGTAAACGATATGTTTGTAATAAAAGGATTAGAAAATTATCCAAACAATACCTTAAAAGTATTTAATCGCTGGGGCAATTTAGTGTACGAGTCTAATCCATACACTAATAACTGGAACGGTATTACCAACAAGGGCATAATACTTAGCAGTAGCGCGTTAAATTCGAGTACATTTTTTTACATACTAGATTTGGGCGTAACGGGCAAAGTACCACTCAAAGGTTTTATTTATTTGAATAGATAATTTATGCCACGCTCATTACTAATATCCAAAACTCTTACATCACACTATATATCACGAAAAAACATCAATCGTAGCACTTTATCACTACATATTACTGGTAATCAAGGAGTGCTTCAACCCTTTGTTGGGAGTTACCACATAATAACAAAGCGCAATTAAATGCAAACAAAAACATTCATTAGTATAATTATATTATTATTATTATTTTCTGCAATATCAAATGCACAAAACAATACAGTTACTATTTCGGGAA
>JACMRI010000176.1 GCA_014376525.1 Bacteroidia bacterium
AATATGAATAAAAAAAGTCAAATAAAATTTGTACCAATAGTCAAATAATATACTTTTAAACTAAATATAAACGGAAAATTATTTTTTAACCCATTTTACAATGACTTTCGCGGCGCATTCCACTAATCCTTTAGTTACTCATAGTTAATTTTAAGCGGTTGTTTCGTGAGCTCGGCTTAACCTCGGTGGTAATAAAGGCTTCGATACACCGTAATGCTTGTTTTTAGCTTTTCTTCTGGTCATTGTTAGTTTTTTTAAGTAATTGGTTTAATGGTAATTTTGGCTATTAACTCTACAAGCGTTGCAAGCGCTTGTGGCTTGTGGAGTTAATTACTTATTCCAAATTCTAACTTAACAAGTAACTATTTCTGTGCTACAAATGGGGACTACCATACCCCAACAATAACTTTTTGGCAACGGCTGCATCGCAAGCTATTTGTACTTTTAAGGCATCTATACTCTCAAACTTTTGTTCGTTACGAATTTTTGCAACAAAATAAATTTGTAATTTTTCGTTGTAAATAGATACGTTGAAATCAAACAAATGCACTTCTATTTTGCGTGTAGTACCATCTACCGTGGGGCGTGTACCTATGTTGCACACACCGTTATACAACACACTGTTATGGCGTGCTTGCACGGCATATACGCCGTTGCAGGGTATAAGTTTGTGTATATAATCTAACACAATATTTGCTGTAGGAAAACCTATGGTGCGCCCCAGTTGTGCGCCCGTAACTACTGTGCCTGTAGCAAAGTAGGTATACCCTAAGTAGTTGTTAGCGTTGGTAATTTCGCCTGCTAATAGTGCCTTGCGTATTTTGGTAGAGCTTACCGTAACATCATCAGTAAGCTGTGCCGAAAGTTCTTCAACTTCAAAACCATATACAGGACCAAACTCTTTAAGGTGTTCAAACGCACCTTCACGGTTACGCCCAAACCTGTGGTCGTAGCCTATTACAAGGCGTTTGGTTCCTAATTGCCCTACAATAATTTTGCGTATAAAATCTAACGATGATATACGCGAAAACTCTTCGGTAAAAGGTTGTATAATTAAGTGTTGTACGCCTGCTTGGCGTAGCAATTCTATTTTTTCGTTTAGTGTATTTAGCTCTAGTAAATCGTTGTCGTGCGGTTGCAATACACGCCTAGGGTGTGGGTCAAATGTAAATATAACCGATTCTCCACCAATGGCTTTAGCCACAATATTGAGACGGTGTATAATTTGTAAATGTCCGTTGTGTACACCGTCAAACGTGCCTGTAGTAACTACAGCATTGTTGTGCGATACAAACTCGTTGTAATGGCGATATACTTTCAACCTAAATTAAATGATGATATTATTCTGCAAATAAAGGCAACTCGCTCATAAGCTCATTCACTTTTATTTTTATTTTTTCTAGCTTACGTTCGTCGTCATTACTCATTAATGCGGCATCAATAAGGTTTACAATTTCGGGAATTTCTTTTTCGGTAATGCCTCGAGTGGTAATAGCAGCAGTACCTATACGAAAGCCCGATGTAGTCATAGGGGGCTTGTCGTCAAACGGAACCATATTTTTGTTTATGGTAATGTTTACTTTACCCAATACGTTTTCGGCGTACTTACCTGTAAGGTTTTTGTTGCGCAAATCTATTAGCATTAAGTGATTGTCAGTTCCGCCACTTACTATGTTGTACCCTTTGTTTAAAAAACATTGTGCCATAACCTTGGCGTTTTTGGCCACTTGCACTATATAGTGTAAATACTCATCGCTCAAAGCCTCGCCAAACGCTATTGCTTTAGACGCTATTACATGTTCTAGCGGGCCACCTTGTGTACCAGGAAACACGCCACTATCTAGCACGCTACTCATCATACGCAATTCGCCTTTGGGAGTTTTTAAACCAAACGGATTTTCAAAATTTTTGCCCATCATTATTACACCACCACGTGGGCCACGCAATGTTTTGTGTGTAGTAGTAGTTATAATGTGGCAGTGTGGTATAGGATCGTTTAACAAGCCTTTGGCTATAAGCCCTGATGGGTGCGATATGTCTGCTAGTAGCAATGCGCCTACACTGTCGGCTATTTTGCGTAAGGTAGCGTAGTCCCAATCGCGGCTGTAGGCACTTGCTCCACAAATAATCATTTTGGGTTTTACTAATTTTGCTTGCGCTTCTATTTTATTAAAATCTATTAGTCCTGTTTTTTGTTCTACACCATAAAAATTAGGCGAGTATAATTTACCCGAAAAATTTACTGCCGAACCGTGCGTTAAATGTCCACCGTGGCTTAAATCAAAACCCAAAATAGCATCTCCAGGTTTAAGGCAAGCTAACATTACTGCGGCATTGGCTTGTGCTCCCGAGTGCGGTTGTACGTTGCTATATGTTGCTCCAAACAATTCGTTAAGTCTATCTATAGCCAATTGTTCTACTTTGTCTACCACTTCGCAACCGCCATAATAACGCTTACCAGGATAACCCTCGGCATACTTGTTAGTAAGCACCGAACCCATAGCTTGCATTACTTGTTTGCTTACATAGTTTTCGGAAGCTATAAGCTCTATACCAACGGTTTGACGTTCTTTTTCTTTTTTTATTAAGTTAAATATTGTTGCGTCTTTTTTCATGTTTAGTTTGAAAATTTAGTTGCGTAAAAATAATAGATTATGTAACGTAAATTAAAAAATATTTTTGCTTGCTATTCACATCACAATTACTGAGTGTACAATGTTATTTTGTTGAGGTTTATATTGCACTTCGTAATAAAGATTAATTTATTGGAAGCTAATAAAATGAGTTTTTTCTAATCTGCTTGTAATCTTTTTGCCTTAGGCAAAAGGATTACAAGCAGATTTAAAATTATAAAACGTTGCGTTTATGACTTGAATTTAAGTATAATTAAAACTTATATAAACTACAGTGCTAGTGCAGATTTGAAGCCCAAATTAACTTATTACAACACCCTTCAAACCAGCAGTAATTAGTAATTATAAAACTACCTCATCGTCGATTTTTCAAATTATAGGTAACGTCGCACCTCTTCTTTTATAACCTCTTCGGCTATTTGGGTAGGCAGTTTTGCCACGTTAGCGCTTATGT
This sequence comes from Bacteroidia bacterium, assembly GCA_014376525.1. Classification (GTDB taxonomy): domain Bacteria; phylum Bacteroidota; class Bacteroidia; order UBA4408; family UBA4408; genus JACMRI01. The sequence continues at coordinate 3,088 of JACMRI010000176.1, forward strand.
CCATAAGTAGTTTGGTAAGTTCCAATCCGCCTGAGCTTTCATCTAGTTTATTACCTATGGTAAGTATAAATTTTATCATTTCTTCCTTAGCATTGCGAGTAACTTCCCAAGCGGCGTTACTCACATATATTTGCTGCGAAAGGTTGTGTTCAAACTCACTCTTAATTGCATTAATTAATTCGTTTTGTAAGTACTTAGCGCTCATACCACTTTTATACACACGCAGTATTAAAGCTGATGGTGCTATACGCTCCAAAAAAATGATTATACGTTCGTACGCCTGCAATTTTATAGGCAAAGCATCTCGTTGTATTTGGTAGCGAGCCTCCATACTTTTGTGCATAGTATGTGCATTTATTAACTTGTTAAGCACTAAGTAAGCAGCCGCCAATACTACCAATGCGGGTAATATGTACTTGGCTATTTCTAATAATTCTTGCATTTTTTTTTAGTTTTAAATTAATTGTTTTAATGCTATTTCAAACGCAGTGCTAGATATGTTGTGCTTAGCCGAGCTTACCGCATGGCATTTTACTAAGGCATTTTTTATTACTGCACTTACATCGTTAAATATGGCACTATCGCTTACTTCTATTTTGTCTTGCATTAAATAAGCAAATACTCTAGCCATACCGCAGTTAGCAATAAAATCGGGTAGTACGGCTATTTTACAATCGGCATATTCGGCTATTGGACCATAAAATATTTCGGTGTCGGCAAAGGGTACGTTAGCACCGCTCGATACAACTTCTAACCCATTATTTATTAAGGATTCTATTTGCGATTTTTGCACCAAGCGAGATGCCGCAGCAGGTATAAATATGTCGGCTTTTATGTTCCATATTTTAGTGTTTACTTCTTCGTAACTCAACATATTGTCTGCCACTAAAGCATTACCATTTTTGGATAAATACAATGCACGTACCGCTTCAAAATCATAGCCCTCTTCGTTTATTAATCCGCCTACTCTATCAATAATACCTACTACTTTGGCTCCAGCTTGCGTTAGGTAAAACGCTGCTGCTGCAGCCACGTTGCCCCAACCTTGTATTATTACACGCTTGCCTTTAAGTTCGCCACCGTATATGCTGTAATAATGCTCTACCGATTTGCTTACGCCCCAACCTGTAATCATATCGGCAACTACATACTTGCGCCCTAAGCGAGGTGTGTAATTAATGTCTTCCAACATTTTAGATACGCCCATACGCAACTGGCCTATCTTATGTATTTTTTCGTTTTCTTTGGGTTTAAAGTGTCCGTTAAGTACGCCTTCTTGCGGGTGCCACAAGCCATAGTTTTCGGTAATAGGTATAACCTCGTGTATTTCGTCTATGTTTAAATCGCCTCCTGTACCATAATAATTTTTTAGCAAAGGCATTACTGCTTTGTACCAACGCTCCAATACCGCGTGCTTGCGAGGGTCGTTAGGATCAAAGTTTATACCCGATTTTGCACCACCAATAGCAGGCCCCGATACTGTAAACTTAACCTCCATAGTTTTAGCTAAGGATAATACTTCGTTCTTATCTAAGCCTTTGCGCATGCGTGTTCCACCTCCTGCAGCACCGCCACGTAAGGAGTTTATAACCACCCAACCTTCGGCTTCGCTTTCAGCATCTTTCCACTCAAATACTATTTCGGGATTTTTATTTTCAAATTTTTTAAGTAAATCTCTCATTTTTTTATGTTTATAAATTAGCTTAAAAGTAGCTAAAAATAGTATTCCATTTTATTCAAAAATTAGTACTCCTATTACCTTATTTTTATACAAAAATTATAAACTAAAAAAAGTTAATTTCACCCCATTAATACTACTATTAATTGTAAATTATTAAAACTATAATTAAGCTTTGAAAACAATAGACTCCATCAATTTTAATACTAAACGTGCCTTAATTCGTGTTGATTTTAACGTGCCATTAAATGCTAAATTTGAAGTAACCGATGATACCCGCATACGTGCTGCTATTCCAACTATACAAAAAATAATAAATGATGGCGGAAGTGTAGTATTGATGAGCCATTTGGGACGACCAAAAGATGGATTTGTTGAAAAATATTCGTTGAAACACACCATTACTACCATTGAAAAACTATTGGGTACAACAGTACAATTTGCTCCCGATTGCGAAGGTACCGAAGCTTTGCGTATGGCAAATAACTTAAAAGCGGGCGAAGTTTTATTGGTGGAAAATTTACGTTTTCACACACAAGAAGAAAAAGGAGATGTGCAGTTTGCTTCGCAACTCGCCTTATTGGGTAACGTGTATGTAAATGATGCCTTTGGTACAGCACATCGTGCGCATGCAAGCACAACTATTATAGCACAGTGTTTTGATGCCGAAAACAAATGCTTTGGTTATGTAATGGCAAGCGAAATTGCTAATGCAGATAAGCTACTTAAAAACAATAAAAAACCATTTGTAGCTATAGTGGGCGGTGCAAAAGTGAGCGACAAAATTTTGATAATAGAAAATTTATTAAACAACGTAAACACCTTAATAATTGGTGGTGGTATGGCTTATACGTTTTTTAAAGCTATGGGGCACAACATTGGCACTTCGCTTTGCGAAATGGATAAACTGGAACTAGCAAAAAGCATTATTGAAAAAGCAAAAGACAAAAACGTAAAACTACTATTACCCATAGACCACATAGTGGCAGATGGGTTTAGCAACGATGCCAACACGCAAGTAGCATTAACAGAAGCAATGCCCAATGGTATGATGGGCTTGGATATAGGACCACTTACACAAAAACTGTACGCACAAGAAATAGCCAATGCCAAAACTATATTGTGGAATGGTCCTATGGGCGTGTTTGAAATGGAAAAGTTTCAGTACGGTACTAAAGCCGTAGCACTTGCAGTAGCCAAAGCCACGGCTAATGGTGCATACAGCCTAATAGGCGGAGGAGATAGTGTAGCCGCTATTAATAAATATGAGCTGGCTAACCAAGTAAGTTACGTATCAACAGGTGGTGGTGCATTGCTCGAATACATTGAAGGTAAAACCTTGCCAGGCATTGCTGCTATTGGTTTAAATTAATACATACAATGCTACATTTTTTAAAAAACAAGTACTTTATTACCATTGTGTTTTTTTTAACCACAATATTATTTTTTGATAGATACGATGTGTTTTCGCAGCTCGACTTGCGCAAGCAATTGTTTAAATTACAAAAAGAAAAAAATTACTATCAAAAAGAAATAAAAAACAACAACGAGCAACTGCACGAACTACGCACTAATCCCGAAAACTTAGAGCAGTTTGCGCGTGAGCATTACTTAATGAAAAAACAAAACGAAGATGTATTTGTAATAGTAAACGATTCGTTGCTTGAGGATTGATGCCTATTTTAATTTAATAGGCCTCTTAATTTATCAATATAGTAAGGTAATTGTTTTACTAATGCCATCTCTTTCATTTTTTCGCGTGCCTCTTGCACTGGGCTACCAAAATAGGTTTTACCTCCTGCAATACTACTAGCTACACCACTTTGCGCCAATACTATTGCGCCTTTGCCTATGGTTAAATCTTTGTTTACACCTACTTGCCCCCATAGTATTACATCGTCTTCAATAGTGGTAACACCAGCAATGGCGGTATGTGCAGCCATTAATACATTTTTGCCCACTATAGTATCGTGTCCTATGTGTACGTGGTTATCTAGCTTAGTGCCCTCACCTATTACAGTATCGCCACTTACGCCTTTATCTATGGTGGTAAGTGCGCCTATGGTTACGTTGTTGTGTATTACTACTCGTCCGCAGCTATACATTTTGGTATAACCTTTATCTGCATATTTTTTAAAATAAAAAGCGTCTGCCCCCAACACCGCATTGGCGTGTATCTCCACGTTATTGCCTATTACAGTATGGTCGTATAGTACTACATTAGCATGTATAGTACAGTTAGTACCTATGGTTACATGCTCGCCAACTACCACACCTGCACGCAACACAGTGCCAGTGCCTATTACGGCTGTAGTGGCTATACTGCTGGTGCTAGTTTGTATTGGGCGATACTTTTGAGTAAGTATGTTATAATCTCTAAACGGATCGTCGCTTACTATTAAGCCCTTACCTGGGGGGCACGCTACATCTTTATTTATAATTATGGTAGTTGCGTTTGATTGTAATGCTTTGTCGTAATATTTTGGATGATCAACAAAGGTTAAGTCGCCGTGCTGCACCATGTGTATTTCGTTAATACCTGTTATTACATGGTTTGCATCACCTACAAATGTAGCGTTGATGAGTTTACTTATTTGGCTTAAAGTTACAGAGGTAGCTAGTTGCATGTATGCTAGAGTTTATGTGTTATGTTGAGTAAAACTATTTATTATTTTTTGTTCAATACGAGTGGTAGAGTATCCTTCCAAAAAAGGGATGGTGAGTACCTTTCCTCCGTTAGCTATTACTGTAGTGTAACCTACTATATTTTGTATTTCATAATCGCCACCTTTTACCAATACATTGGGCTGTATAGCTTGTATAAGTAGTAGTGGAGTATCTTCGTCAAACAAAATTACGGCATCAACACAACGTAAACTTTTTATTATATGTAAGCGACTGTCCTCATCTTGTAGTGGGCGACTACTCCCCTTGCCAAGTCGTTTTACTGAGGCATCGGTATTTAATGCTACTATAAGTTTAGTACCCAATAGCGCTGCTTTGGTTAAGTAATCTACATGTCCACGATGCAGTATATCAAAGCAACCATTGGTAAATACTATGGTTTCATTAGCAATTTTCCATTGCGCTACTTGTGCTAACAACTCTTGGGTTTGGTGTGTATTCATTACTACTTTAAATTCTAACAACAACAAAAATAACATTTAGCCTGATTAATTATACGCTTTTAACTCAATACTTGATGATGTTATAAAAGTTTATCTAATTATAGTAAGTTTGCAACAGTTACAAACAAGAGCATTTACAAGAACACATGGGCGGACAAAACAAGCTATACAAATTTGATGCAATAGGTAATTTCCCTAACGTTATAGAGCATAAACAGGAGGATACTATAGTACCCATAATGCCATTAAAAGGAAAGTGGAACACTGAATTTTTTAAAAACGATAACCCAATAGTGTTGGAACTAGGTTGTGGCAAAGGAGAGTACACTGTAGCACTATCGCAATTATACCCGCACAAAAATTTTGTAGGTTGCGACATTAAGGGCAACCGAATATATACGGGTGCTAAACAATTGTTGGATTTAAAAAGTACTAATGCAGGTTTTATGCGTGGACAAATAGAAAACATAAATACATTTTTTGATACCAATGAGGTGGCAGAAATATGGATAACTTTTCCTGACCCACAACCACAAAAACCTAGGGAACGCAACAGACTAACCCACCCTAATTTTTTAAACAAGTACCGCAAGTTATTACAACCCAAGGGCATTGTACATTTAAAAACCGACAGCCAATTGCTATACGAATACACCAAAGAGATTATAGCCGAACAACAATTAGAATTACTCTATGATACTAACAACTTGTACGCCAACAATGATGCTGAACTCAACGAAATGAAACAAATAAAAACCTATTACGAGGCATTGTTTAGTGGTAAGGGGTATAACATTAACTACTTAAAATTTAGATTGTAAATATGAACTGAAATTGGTGGTGCTGTTTCAATTATTAAGCAATAACTGAGAGCAAACGATGTAATAGCGTGAATTGAATTTTTTTGAAATACACTCGTTTGCAATTTTTTTTTATACTTATGTCCAAGACTTACATTATATACACTCACAATAGAGGAGTTTCGCCGAGTTCATAAAATCTCTAACTAAATATTAACATTGGGTAACAACACACCCATATTTGGGCTATGCTCAGTAACCAGCTTAACACTTGCGAAAACTCCACCAATTTAATAATAAGTTACTTACGCAACACCTACAGTAACGGGAGAAGTTTCTGCTTTGTTAGTTGTTTTTGAGTTCGTTATCTATTCCTGACTTGGAGGTCAATTTCCTGAATAGTTCATAATAAAAACCTATTACAAAAAAAGCACGACCTGTTTCGTCATTTATTTTGTAGTCGAACTGGTGCAAATAACCAATTTGTATAGTTGTAGCATTAGAGGGTTTGTAATTGAACGAAAATAATAATCTGTTTCTTTCAAAATAAGGTTCGTTGTTGGTAAAAAATATTTCATCACTAACACCAATTTGAAATGGCTTATATTTATTTTTTTCTTTTCCAAACGAATATAATATACCAAGCCTGTATCTGAACCTATTTCTATAACCATTGCTTGTAAATCTAAACTCGTATCTGTAGCGTTGTTCTATTTTAAACTTACCAACTAATTGAAATAAAGTTACCTGTGGCCATAGTCTAAATTCATCATTGTTTTTAGGTAAAATAAAATTTCCACCTTCCTTATACGTTTGATAACTGCCTGCTCCTAAGGTTAAGTTTGCATTTTTATTAACCTTATAATTTATAGCGCCTTTATATTCATAGTAGTGAAAGTTGCTGTAAAATTTCAACGAGCGTAGTTATGCCTCGCCAAAAATACTCCATGCCCCGTCAATATTATATTTTAAATTAATAATATTCCAACTGCCAAGCTCTGGGGTTTGTGCTGATAGAATATTTATAGAAAAATAAAACGTAAGTATCGTTTTAAATATTATTCTCATTTAATTTACCAATTGCTATTTGTTTATGTTCTGAAACAGAAAATGATTTATCAAAGAAGTGCGAATTAGGTATTGTAATTATTTCGTTGTTTAGTGTTTTTAGGTTAACAAAAAAGTAATTTAATTCAATTACATCACCTTCATAATTATACTCTTTGTTCAGTACTTTTATTGAGTGTCCTAATTTTATTGGATGATTAAAAAATATTAAAATACTTGACGTGATGTTTGAAAGCAATGACCATTGGGCAAGAGCGGAAGCCGAATACCTAATTTAAATTTTGCTACTATTATAGCCAATAATTTTGTTTTCCGTTATTTAGTAACGAAACGAAATTCGTGTACGTCTCCACCATTTTCAAAATAATACCAAAACTCGTCTTTGTCAAGTTTTAAAATATTGTAGTAGGATGAGGATACTGTTCCAGACTGTTTGCTAATTTCCATACTACTTACTCCCGAAATAATTAATTTTTTCTGGTCTTTTATAAATGCCCAAGATCCTAACTCTGATTCAAAGTCCCAACTCTTATCATTATAAGAGCGGAAATAACTTCCACCACTGTTTCCAGAATAATTTTCTTGGTAATTTTTTATATACAAGGTGTATGTTTCATCATTGCCATTTCTTAAGTATTTTGAAAGTTTCCAAGAGTGTGCAGTAAGTCTTTTTTCTGTATTACTTACAAAGCCACCCTCATTGTATTTTTTGCAACTGTGTATAGTAGTTGTAACTAGTACCGCTATAATAAGTGTAGTTAGCGTTTTTGCTGTTTTCATTTTAATTTAATTTTAATTTTTGTCCTACTCTTATGGCTTTTCGGTGTAGCCCCGTTTTTTATGGTGGTTCCTGGTCTCCACTTTTTTGTAAGTAGGGAATGATTGTTAAATTTAATCATTTGTAAATTGCCCCGTATGTACACTATGCCTTTTTACCATTGGCTATAACGTTTATACCCCTAAATTTTTGTTTGGATTTTAAAACCGTTTTTTACCGTATAACCGACATCAAAGCTAAATATTTAATGGACATTTGCAAAGCAAAATAAACTTCTTTGGCAAATGCTTATACTAATGCCCACATTAGGCAAAGGTACTTTTACCTGATGGCGTTTATTCCTGTTTCAATAAGTTTACTATATCTATGTCGAATTGGCTTTGCAGAAATTGGAGTGTCGCAGGTTGTCCTTGCAAAGAAGCCTTAATTAATTGTGATGTAAATAAGCCACTGCTTTTTTTCCATTTAGCTTCAGTACTAACAACTGCTTTTAACCAATCAACCTTAATTGTATATTCTGAATTTTCATTATCACTATTTTTAAATATAGCTGGTGCTTTCAAAGAAAATTCTCGAAGAGATTTACCGTTGTATCTAAAGTCATTAATGCATATTGCCTTTTCTATTATGAGATTACTGCAAGGGGATTTCAGTACGTTTTTTTATTCTTTAATTAAATTTCGATAGCTACTTTTGCGTTATGATAAAACAAGACCAAAGCCCATCCTTTGCTGATGTTGCCGTAATACACCGCACGGTTAGTATGCCTTTATTTGACCGAGTAAACGCCATTGTAGATTTTTCAGCCATTGAAGCTGAAATTGCCAACTATTATCAAAAAGGTAAAAGTGTGGACGGTCGCAACAGTTATCCTATTTTGGTTTTGTTCAAAATGATGTTGTTACAAACTTGGTATGGCTTAAGCGACGAGGGTGTTGAAGAGCAGATTAATGATAGAATTTCGTTCAGTAAATTTTGCGGCATATCTATGGGTTCAAAAGCGCCAGATAGTACGGTATTGTGTCGTTTCAGGTCGGTGTTAAACAAAAATAACACCTTTGAAACCTTACTTTCGATGATAAACAAACGCTTAGAAGAAGGTAATTTAATGGTCGTAACAGGTGTTATATTATCGCGCTTTGACAACTACATTAAAAATGTGCCAAAAGCAATTATTGATCTTTACCCAATTATTGATAATCAAGAACGCTGGAAAGTCGCTCACAATCAATTTAGCGCCATTAAACAATTTTCACTAATGTTAATATTGCAATTAGGATGAAAAAAAACGTTGAGCTTCAAAGAGGTTAAGCGGTCGTTTTTTTGAATTAAAATATTCATTTCCAATTACGAGAATTCATTAAGGTTCTAAGTGATTGAAAA
>JACMRI010000177.1 GCA_014376525.1 Bacteroidia bacterium
AGTGCCTATAGCAGTATTAAAATATCCTGTAGTGTTATTAGTTAACGCACCTGATCCAAATGCACTATTACTAACTCCTGTGTTGGCGGGATTTAAAGCCACTAAACCAAAGGAAGTAGTGCTTAAATTTTGGTTTATTAACCCACTTTGCAAACCATTACGTTTAAATATTAAATCCACATTATCGGTAGTACCTATAAAGTTTGTACCTGCCGTAGTGCCTGCATTACCCTTTAATAGCCACGCTTGGGCTGTTATACTATCGGTAATGTTGTTGGCTGTGGGTAAAGTTACACTAGCTCCTGTTATACCATTTACAGTAGTATTTAAGTTGCCTGTAATAGTGTTGTATGTGTTGCTCACAGTGGTGGCAGGTAGGGTTATGGTTGTCCATGTAGGCGCTACGCCTAAGCCAGCACTAGTAAGGTATTGCCCTGCAACGCCTGGTAAACCTGCAGGTTTAAGGTCGCCAGAAAATTGCATGTTGCCCAATACATCTAACTTGGCACTTGGTAAAGTTTGACCTATACCTATGTTACCTGTACCTTGCATTATGCTCATGCGTTCTAATCCGCCTGCATATATGTGTAGGTCGCGCGCATTTAGCGTTCCTAACTTATAATTATTAGTAGCCATGTTACCCTTTGTTAGCCATGCTTGCATAGCTATGCTGTCGGTTATAGTTTGTAATATATTTTGTCCGCCCACATATAGGCTATCAAAGCTACCAAAGCCTGCACGTATAGTATCGGCTTTTATGCTGTGTGCATATATATAGTTTATAAAGGCACTATCGGCACGTAATAATTTGGTGTATATGCTATCGGCCTTGATGTAAGTGGCAAATAAGTTTTTTATAAAGGCGTTATTTACCGTTAAATAATTTGCAAATATACTATCGGCTTTAAGTAGGTTTATTACCACGGTGTCGCCGCTGTTGCTTATGCCACTTACGTTGCACATGCTTTTCCAAGTGATGGTAGCGGTGTTAAAATAATTAAAACAATTATCGTTGGTGTTGTATATAAGCAAGCCGTTGGGCGGTGCTACTATGGCGTTCATTTCAGTAGCTGTTAAACGTGGCACAAGCAAGCCTTTGTCGGTAGCTTGGAGCTCCAATATGGCTTTGGGGTTGGGCGAGGTGGTACCTATACCTACGTTGTTTTGGGCTTCGGCTTCGCTCAGCGAGCATATAGTTATTACTACCAATGCGATTATCCATAGTTTGTTTTTTCTGGCAGATGTTCGTAGATTAAGAGCGTAGTGTTTCGCTGAGTTTTTGTAATTATTTTTGTGTAGTAATGCTTTCATTATATAATATTTTTAATAATTCAAATGATTGTTATTTATAATAGACTAATTAACCTCGAGTAACGATTAACTTAAATTTTATTTATTTATACAGTAAATATATTAAATAATAACCCCTAACTGATTTTTTTTTCTTTGTTATGAATAGTTGTTTGCTTGTAAAATAAACTTTGCTATTTAAAGTAATGGTTGTTTATATTCGTAGCATATTAAATTAATAAAATAAAATGCACATATTTAAGTTTGGAGGCGCATCGGTAAACAGTGCCAATGCTATAAAAAATGTAGTAGAAATTATAGCGCAACACCAGCACACACCTTTGGTAATAGTGGTAAGTGCTATGGGTAAAATGACCAACGCCTTGGAGCTATTGGTAAATAATTATTATACCAAACAACCTACGCACAACGCATTAGCAACCATAAAAAACTATCACTACGCTATAGTAAAAGAATTGTTCACTAACGCTACACACCCTATATATGCTACCTTACACAATGTATTTGTAACTTTGGAATGGGAGCTTGACGATGAACCAACAAAAAACTATAACCACACTTACGACCAAATAGTAAGCGCAGGGGAGCTATTAAGCACACATATAGTAGCTGCTTACTTACAACACTGCAACATAAACGCCACATGGATAGATGCCCGCGATTGCATTAAAACCGATGCTACTTACCGCGAGGGAAAAGTAAACTGGGACTGGACTGCGCAGTGCATTACCAACATAGTGCAACCTGCACCCCTACAGCCTTGCGTTATACAAGGGTTTATAGCTAGCAACGACGAAAATTTTACAGTAACCTTAGGGCGTGAGGGTTCGGATTATACGGCATCTATACTTGCCTATTGCCTTAATGCTACTGATGTAACTATATGGAAAGATGTAGCAGGTGTACTTACTGCCGATCCTAAGTATTTTAACGATGTAGAATTATTGTCTCAGCTTACTTATCAAGACGCTGTGGAGCTTACTTACTATGGCGCTACGGTTATTCACCCCAAAACTATAAAGCCGTTACAAAACAAAAATATACCCTTGCACGTACGTTCGTTTATTAACTATAATGCACAGGGTACAAGCATTGGCAACTATAGTTATACGCACATAGCACCCTCTATAATTGTGAAGCGTGCGCAGGTATTGTTAAGCATTAGCCCTAGAGATTTTTCTTTTATAGTAGAAGAAAATATTTCGTACTTGTTTGATGCGTTTGCCCGCCTTAATATAAAAGTACATTTAATGCAAAATTCAGCACTTAATTTATCTATTGTTACTGATGATGTGGTAGAATTAGATGCCTTATTATTAGAACTAAACCAGCAGTACAAACTAGTGTACAACAAAGCCGTAGAACTAATAACCATACGCCACTATACCAACGAATGTATAGAAAAAACATTGGCGCTAAAAACAAAATTAGTAGAGAATAAAAGTCGCACAACAGCACAATACGTAGTGAGTACAATTACGAATTAAGAATTACGTTTAATATCTATTTTCTAATATCTAACAACTGTTATCTAATTTTATGAAAAATATAAACGCACTAAAAATAATGTACGTAATACTTGCGTATGTGTGCTTGCAATTACTATGGTGGGGCTATAGTATAACGAGACTAAATAACGAAATATATGTACAAAAAAACGATATTATAAATCAGCAATCATTGCCCGCACAGCAATATTACGTAGCATTAGCAAGTGCTAAACAAAAACTAAACAAACGCACCGTAATGGTAGTGGGTGAAGGAAGTATATTTTTGTTGTTGCTGTTGTTGGCTTTTTTTAGATTTAAAAAAATGCTTAACCATGAGTTAGAAATAAATGCACAACAAAAAAACTTTTTAATGGCGGTAACACACGAACTAAAATCGCCAATAGCATCAGCACGATTACAGATAGACACTTTACAAAAACGTACGCTGACCGATGCTCAGAAAACACCCTTGCTAAACAATGCCAACGCCGATTTGGTACGTCTTACCAACTTAGTGGATAATATATTGCACGCCACAAGCATTGATGGTGCACAATACCCTATGCACAAGGAGTGGATAAATGCAAGTGCCCTTATTAATACATTGGTTAGCAATTACGAATTAATGTACAAAAACAAAATAGAGTTTAGTACTAGCATCAACACCGAAACCCAATTGTACTGCGACTCCCAAGCTGTTGTAAGTATAGTAACTAACCTGCTAGACAATGCCGTGAAATTTTCGGCGGAGGTAGTGCAACCGCATATACACATTGCATTAAGCACGCACGATGAGCATATACAACTAGCAATAACAGACAATGGAATAGGCATAAGCGATGCTAATAAACTACTCGTTTTTGATAAATTTTATAGGATTGGCAACGAGGCCACACGGCAAACAAAAGGCTCGGGTTTGGGCTTATTTATTGTAAAACATTTGGTACTATTACACAATGCCACTATTGATATAAAAGATACTCAACCTCAAGGAACGGTTTTTGTAATAAATTTTAACTAAATTTATATTATGATACTTAAACTACTCTTAACAATAATTGGTATGTGCCTTTACTCAAGTATATTAAAAGCGCAACAAACAAACACGGATACTTTACGTAGCAAGCACGATACACTATCGTTGAGTAACACTGATACATCTTGGACTATAACTAGCACCACTACAGGCGTTGCAAGCTATTATGCCAAACGTTTTAACGGACGAAGAACAAGTAGTGGCGAAATATTTAATCACCAAAAACTTACCTGCGCACACAAAACATTACCCTTTGGTACAGTATTAGTACTAACAAATTTACGAAACAATAAAAAAGTAACCGTAAAAGTAAATGATAGATTACCCCAAAAATCTAAACGAACTGTAGACTTAACCCTAAAAGCAGCAAAGGAACTAGATTTTATTACAAAAGGTCTTACCAAAGTAAAAATAGAAATCGTAAAATAACCCTTAATATTATGAAAAACATAAAACAACTCAGCGCAATTATTCTTACAGCAACAATGCTTAGTTCTTGCGCTGTACACGAAATAGAATTAGTACGTGTAGAAAATTTTAAAGTGAAAAGTTTTAACACCAAAGGAGCAATTGTTGAGGTTAAAGCACGCATAAAAAATCCTAACTCATTTGGTTTCAAAGTAAAAGGTAGCGACTTAAATTTATTAGTAGGTAATAATCAAATAAGCAATATTACACTTAAAGATAAAATAAAAATAAAACGCAACACCGAACAAACATACACCTTTATACTACAAAGTGATTTAGCACAAATACTAGGGGGAGGACTATTAGGCACATTAGGAATGATGAGCCAAGGTAACTTTAACGTTAAAATAAAAGGAGATATAAAAGCGGGTAACTTATTTTATACCAAACGCATACCGATAGATATTGACGAAAAAATAAGCCCTAGTAGCTTGTTGGGCTTATAATTAGTGATATGAAATATTATGTAACAGATTTTAGACTTAATACATAATATTGTAAATTAAAAAATAATAGTACTTTTAAAAAAAAACAATTTAACTAATGAAAAATATACTTTTAATTATAGCAAGCCTTGCTACAACCGTATGTATGGCTCAAATAAATGTAACAAGCATTTACAATCACGGAGCAGGAATGATGGTTACTGTAAATTATAATGCAATAGAAATAAACACCACTATTACCAAAAACTTAGCGGGAGGCAACGGTGTAATATGGAGCTACGATACCTGTGTGCAAAAAACTACTGCACCAACCACATACACAATTATTACTAAAGATACAATAGGAGTAGCTAATAGCGCTACTGTTGCAGGTCGTGCAAATATGGCATTAAACGAAGATGTAAATGTAAACTATTCGTTTTACGATTTTTCTACTAAGTTTTCTATTGCAGCCGAAAATTTTCAAATACTGGGCAATGAGGCGTATGTGCCTTACAACAATAATATTGAGTTATTGAGTTTTCCTATGACCTATAACGCAACCATTACATCTATGGATACTGCTAATGAATGGGCTTTTCCACCTAGTAACACCATGAAACGTTACATAAAATCTACCATGACGTATGATGGCTACGGTTTGTTAAAATTAAATAACACACTTACATTAGATTCGGTATCGCGCATTAAATTGGTGCAAATTATTACTGATACGTTAATAGCTCCTGCTAATCCGTTTTTAAAAAAAATAGACAGCAAACGTATTGTGTATTATTATGTACGTGCAGGCAGAAACTTAGTAGCACAATGGGAAATGGACTCTGTGGCTAATACCTTTAGTACTCAAAAAATATACAAGTTTATAGTAGCTGATAATTACAACATTGTAGCAGGTATAAACCAAAAAAACGCAACTGTAAAGAACTTAGAAATCTATCCTAATCCAGCACAAAACAAAATTACAGTAACCCTAGCAAGCAGTGAATACACACCTTATACAGTATATAACACGTTAGGAAAAACAGTTATACAAGGCGCTATGAATAACTTACACAATACTATAGACCTAAGCAACCTACCTACTGGCGTATATATACTACGCACCAACGATGGCAAACAACAAGCACGTATTGTAAAAGAATAAATAGCTCGATTGTTAATAAAAGAAAAAAACTGGGCTGTTACTTATGTAACAGCCCAGTTTTTTTGTTATTAAACAATTAGTTATTTACTTCAATCTAAACAAAATTATTGTTTTAAAAAGCCAAATATCCTAATTTCAATACCCCCCGAATACCTTATTGTATAAGGATTATACGAGTAGTTTACCTTATGCACAAAACTATTATCGTCAACGCTAACAGTATGTGTAAATGCCTTTTTTCGTTGTGTATCAATGTTGCAACTTAATTTAAAATCTATTCGCTTGCTCAACCTGTATTTCCCTTGCACTATAAAC
>JACMRI010000021.1 GCA_014376525.1 Bacteroidia bacterium
AATAACATATACCTGTTTATATTTTTTCGTATAAACTTACTTCCGAAAAAATAAAAAACATAATATTACTTTTTAGAATAACGTGTGTTTGCTTAGTTTTTGGTACAACCTAAAAAAGAGCTACTATGTGTTTCTAAAAAGATAACAAAACGATAATCATTAACACTGATAATAACAACAATTATATATTTTAATACTACTCTATTGTGCTATCACACGCATTTTGGTTTGTATTGAGTTATGTATAACTATTGTATACTTAACCAACCTACCCACTTATGTCCACCATTAAAAAATTAGCGTCGCAAACCTTGCTCTACGGGCTTAGTAGCATATTGCCACGTATGCTCAATTACTTGTTAGTGCCCTTGCATACACGCATATTAGTTAATGCCGATTTTGGTGTAATGACAAAATTATATGCCTACGTAGCTTTTATGGTGGTACTACTTACGTATGGTATGGAAACCGCATATTTTAATTTTAGTAGAGATGAAAAACACAACGAAGAGCACGTGTTTTCAACCGCATTAATTGCGCATTTAAGCACTTCAGCACTTTTTTTTGTAGGTGTATTATTTTTCTTACCCTCATTGGCACAAGGCATGCGAGTAGGCAACCATACCGATTATGTATTTTATTTTGCTGCTATATTAGCCTTAGACGCCATTACTGCATTACCTTTTGCTCGCTTACGTAAACAAAACAAAGCAATGAAATTTGCGAGTATTAAACTCGTTAATGTTGGGGTTAATATATCGCTCAACGTATTGTTTTTGTTGGTGTTTCCACACTTCAATATTTTACAAAATATAAATAGCGTTGCGTTTATATTTATCGCTAACCTTGTAGCAAGCATAGTTACTTTAATTATGTTGTTGCCACAATATAGCATTTCTTGGGTGTTTGATACTCCTTTATTTAAAACCATGTTGTGGTACGCCATACCATTGCTAATAGCTGGCTTGGCGGGTATGGTTAACGAAACTATTGATAGGGCTTTAATGGACAGACTACTCCCTGCCAATGTAAACATAGGCATTGAAACTGGCAACTATGGTGCTTGCTACAAGTTGGCTATGCTTATGAGTATATTTATACAAGCCTATCGTTTTGCTGCCGAACCATTTTTCTTTAACAGTATTAAAGATGCCGATACTCGTATAAACCTTGCTGCTACTACAAAATATTTATTCGTAATTTGTTTGTTTATATTCTTAGGCATTATGTTTAATATTTCGTGGATTAAATATTTTGTGGGCGAAAGTTATTGGGGAGGCTTAGTTATAGTGCCTTACTTGTTGTTAGCTTATGTGTTTTTTGCAGTATATACTAACCTAAGTATGTGGTTTAAACTCAACAACAAAACTTACTACGGAGCTTTGTTTGCTATTGGTGGAGCTGCTATAACTATTGTGGGCAACATAGTATTAGTTCCTCGCTACGGCATTGTTGGCGCAGCTTATACCACACTTATATGTTATGTGCTTATGTGTAGTGTATGCTTTATATTGGGCCAACGTAACTATGCCATACCTATAGCATGGAAACCAATACTGTATTATACCTGCGCAACTATTGTGCTATACACTCTGTACTATGTATTTAAACCGCACTTAATTATTAATTGGATTATGCTTATTGGGTTTGCTGGATTTGTGGCTGCAAATGAACGCAAACATTTTACTAAAA
>JACMRI010000178.1 GCA_014376525.1 Bacteroidia bacterium
GCATAATCATCAATATAAATACAACGTGGTGTACGCACAATATATTCGAACCTGCGCTTAACCCCACCAAACGATTGTAAGGCTTCTTTTATAATGCTTGTTTTTACATACGGCATTTGCATGGCTACTGCCGTTGCAGCTATTGCGTTTTCTACATTGTGTAGGCCTGGCATACCAAATTTTATATTGGTTATAGTTTCGCTAGGCGTTACAATATCAAATACATAAAAGCCATCAACTATAGTAATATTAGTGGCGTAATAGTGTGCATTAATATTATTTAACGAGTAGGTAAGTTGCGTAGCTTTAGTAGTTGGTGTAAAATTAAGTTCGTGTTTTAATATAACCGTTTGGTTAACTTGCTGTGCAAACAATGCAAACGATTCTAACAAATAATCGTGCGTGCCGTATATATCTAAATGGTCGGCATCAACCGATGTAATGGCAGCCACCTGCGGATGAAGTGTAAGAAACGAACGGTCGTACTCATCGGCCTCTACTACGCAGGGTGTTTGCGCTGTAATAATTTCGGGTAATAATAAATTGCTATTGTAGTTAGCGGTAATACCCCCCATAAAAGCAATGGTAGGCGTATGACATTGCATAATATGCCCCAACATACTGCTAGTAGTGGTTTTACCGTGGGTACCCGCAATGGCAAGCGTGGGTTGGTTGTTGGAAATATGCCCCAATACTTGTGCACGCTTGTATAAGTTATACTTATGTGTTTGCAAATATACTAACTCTAGGTGCGTCTTAGGTACGGCAGGCGTTAGCACTATTAGCGTATCGTTAGTAGTGTTTATGTGTTGTTGCATAAATGCAATACTCTCCATATAATTAACGGCAATACCCTCCTGTACTAAGGCTTGCGTAAGTGGGGATTCAGTTTTGTCGTAACCAGCCACAGCATAGCCCAAGCGCTTGTAGTAGCGAGCTAAAGCGCTCATACCTATGCCTCCTATACCCAAAAAATAAATATGTTTTATGCTTAATAAATTCATTAGCTAAAATACAAAAATATGTATTGACTAAATTCGTGGTTATAAAGCGTGTAATAACAGTTGTTTATGTATTTGTATTAACAACGAATTGTGTACATAGATTTAAAGTTTTTAATATGGAGCAAAATAAAAATTAAAGAGTATTGTATTTAAAACAATCTTAACCCACACTACCCTCCAAGCTCACATTCAAGAGTTTTTGAGCTTCAACAGCAAACTCCATGGGGAGTTTGTTTAGTACATCTTTGCAATAGCCGTTTACAATAAGCCCTATGGCTTTTTCGGTATTTATGCCACGTGCGTTGCAATAAAACAATTGATCTTCGCCAATTTTGCTTGTAGTAGCTTCGTGTTCTACTTTACCTGTGGCATTTTGTATTTCGATATACGGAAACGTGTGCGCTCCACATTGGTCTCCCATAAGCAAACTATCGCATTGACTAAAGTTGCGTGCATTATGTGCACTTTTATTTATTTTAACCAAACCTCTGTAACTATTGTTACTCTTGCCTGCGCTAATGCCTTTACTTATGATGGTAGATTTTGTATTGCGCCCTATGTGTACCATTTTAGTACCAGTATCGGCTTGTTGCATATTGTTGGTAACAGCTACACTAAAAAATTCGCCAGTACTATTATCGCCTTTTAGTATTACTGATGGATATTTCCATGTAATGGCACTACCCGTTTCTACTTGTGTCCAGCTTATTTTGCTACCATTTCCCATACATATTCCTCGCTTAGTTACAAAGTTGTATATACCGCCTTTGCCCTCTTTATCTCCCGGATACCAGTTTTGAACGGTACTGTATTTAACCTCTGCATTGTTCATTGCTACTATTTCTACCACTGCTGCGTGCAACTGGTTTTCATCTCGCATTGGTGCTGTACAACCTTCCAAATACGATACATACGCATCATCATCGCATACTATAAGCGTACGTTCAAACTGGCCTGTACCTGCGCTATTAATACGAAAATATGTACTCAATTCCATAGGGCAACGCACACCTTTAGGTATGTAACAAAACGAACCATCAGTAAACACAGCACTATTTAATGCGGCATAATAATTATCTGTATACGGTATTACGCTCCCCATATATTTTTGTATAAGCTCGGGGTAATCGTGTATGGCATCGCTCATGGAGCAAAATATAATTCCTTTTTCTTTAAGTGTGGCTTTAAATGTAGTGGCAACACTTACGCTATCCATTACTATGTCTACGGCTACGTTGTTTAGGCGTTTTTGTTCGTCTATACTAATACCAAGACGTTTAAAAGTATCTAATAACTCGGGATCTACTTCGTCCAAACTACCCAATTGTTTTTTGGGTTTAGGCGCAGAATAATAAATAATATCGTTAAAATCTATTTGCGGATAATGTACATGTGCCCATTCGGGTTCGGTAAGCGTAAGCCAATATTGGTAGGCCTTTAAGCGGTACTCCAACACAAAGGCAGGTTCTTTTTTCTTAGCAGATATAAAACGTATAATGTCCTCATTTAAACCTTTGGGCGCATCATCACTATCTATGTTGGTTACAAAACCGTATTCGTATTCTTTAGAATTTATCTCGTCAAAAAGTTCGTTAGCCATAGTTTCAGGTAAGTATTAAGTTATTTTAAATTTTAAATTTTGCCAACAAACCACTTACAAATTTTAAGTTTTGCTTCGTGTTTTTTTGGATAGTCTTATAATGTTTAATGTTATTAATTAAACAGTTATTACTTTATTTTTGTTAAACCGAGAACGATTCTCCACAACCGCAGGTACGGCTTGCGTTAGGATTATTAAAGCTGAAACCCTTGCCATTTAAGCCCCCCGAGTATTCTAACTCAGTGCCAACTAGGTACAAGAAACTTTTTTTATCCACCACTATTTTCATTCCTTTGTCTTCAAACATACGGTCATCGGGGCGTGTATCGTTATCAAATTCTAACGAGTACGAAAGTCCGCTACACCCCCCACCTTTAACGCCTACACGTATAAACGATGTTGTGGGTTTACCTTCCTCTTGCATTAGTTCTATTGCACGTGCTTTTGCATTTTCGCTTACTGTTATCATAATAGAATTATATATTAATTATTAAATTACTATAAACAAAGGTACTAAAAACGCTACTAATAAGCATATAAAAAACTAAAAATATTATGTGTTTAAAATAATTGGTTTATGGCACATTTTAGTATTTTTGAGCAACAATAAAAAATGGGAAAACAACTCAACATACTATTACTTGGAAGCGGAGGTCGCGAACACGCTTTTGCTTGGAAAATAGCCCAAAGTAAGCACTTGCAAAATTTATATATAGCACCAGGTAACGCAGGTACAGCACGTTGCGGAACAAATGTAGCTATGGCAGATACTGATTTTGAAACCATAAAAAACTTTGTGTGGACTAATGCCATAGATATGGTAATAGTGGGTGCCGAAGCTCCACTAACATTGGGCATACATGATTATTTTTTGGCTGATGACTTACTTAAAACTGTACCTATAATAGGTCCTAAGCAAGATGGTGCATTACTAGAGGGAAGTAAAGATTTCTCCAAAAAATTTATGCTACGCCATGGTATTCCTACTGCTGCATACGCTTCGTTTACACAAAGTACATTGGCTCAAGGAATTGATTTTTTAACTTCACTTACACCACCTTATGTGCTCAAAGCCGATGGTTTGGCGGCAGGCAAAGGAGTTATAATAACCGAAGACCTTACTGAAGCCAAAGCCGAATTAACTGAAATGCTTACCAATGCTAAATTTGGAGCAGCATCAGCAAAGGTAGTAATAGAAGAGTTTTTGAGCGGAATAGAATGTTCTGTATTTGTATTAACTGACGGAAAATCATACAAGGTTTTACCTATTGCCAAAGATTATAAACGCATAGGTAAGGGTGATACAGGCTTAAACACAGGCGGAATGGGTGCTGTAAGTCCAGTGCCATTTGCCAACGAAGCATTTATGCAAAAGTTAGAAACCAAAGTTATACAACCCACTATTAACGGCTTAATTAAAGACAACATAGACTACCGTGGATTTGTATTTATAGGCATAATGAATGTAGGCGGAGAACCATACGTAATAGAGTATAATTGCCGTATGGGCGACCCTGAAACCGAAGTAGTACTACCACGTATAAACAACGATATTTTAGATTTATTTGATGCTGTGGCCACACAAACATTAAATACTCAAACGCTAGAAATAGATCCTCGTACCGCCATAACTACTATGTGTGTAAGTGGCGGATATCCTGAAGAATATGTGAAAGATAAATTAATAAAAAACTTAGGCACGTTGCCCAAAGAAATACTTGCGTTTCATGCAGGTACACGGTTTGATGAAAATGAAAACGTACTTACAAATGGTGGTCGTGTACTGGCAATTACAGCATTACATACAAGCCCAAACCAAGCTCGGAAACTATCGCAAGAGGCTGCGCAACATATTGATTATGCAGGGAAATATTACCGCACCGATATTGGATTAGATATATTATAAAACACAAAACAACTAATTTTTAAAACATAAAACACAATGGCAAACGAAACACAAGAAAACCAAATTGAAATAGAATTAACCGAAGAAATGGCGGAAGGGATATATTCCAATTTAGCTATTATTACGCACTCTACATCGGAATTTGTAGTAGATTTTATACGTATGATGCCAGGTGCACCTAAAGCTAAAGTAAAATCGCGTATTGTACTTACGCCCGAGCACGCTAAGCGTTTATTTATGGCTTTGCGCGATAATATTGCTCGCTACGAACAAGCACACGGAGTTATTAAAAACGTAGACGCACCAAGCGGAATACCTATGAACTTTAATGGTACTATGGGGCAAGCCTAAAATGAAGCTATAATTAAACCCAATACATTAACTTTTTATTTTAGTTTTGCACTAAAATTTAATCATTACTCAAAACAAACTCAACAATAATTATGGCAGTATTAGTAAATAAAAATTCAAAACTTATAGTTCAAGGTTTTACAGGCACAGAAGGTACTTTTCATGCTGAACAAATGTTAGCTTACGGTACACAATTAGTAGGAGGTGTAACACCAGGAAAAGGCGGACAAGAGCACTTAGGCAAGCCCGTATTTAACACCGTAGCCGATGCTGTAACTAAAACAGGTGCTGATGTGTCTATAATATTTGTTCCTCCAGCATTTGCTGCAGATGCTATTATGGAAGCGGCAGATGCTGGTATTAAAGTTATAGTATGTATAACTGAGGGTATTCCAACTAAAGATATGATAACAGCTAAGTCGTACCTTGCGGGTAAAGATTGCCGCTTAATAGGCCCTAACTGCCCAGGAGTTATTACTGCCGACGAAGCAAAAGTAGGTATTATGCCAGGTTTTGTATTTAAAAAAGGACGTGTAGGTATTGTATCTAAATCGGGTACATTAACTTACGAAGCAGCCGACCAAGTTGCCAAAGCAGGCATGGGAATATCTACTGCTATTGGGATTGGTGGAGATCCAATAATTGGTACTACCACTAAAGAGGCAGTTGAATTATTAATGAACGACCCCGAAACTGACGCAATAGTAATGATAGGCGAAATAGGCGGTAGCCTTGAAGCTGAAGCTGCTCGTTGGATAAAGGCTGACGGTAACCGCAAGCCTGTAGTAGGTTTTATAGCTGGACAAACTGCGCCTCCAGGACGTAGAATGGGCCATGCAGGTGCAATAGTAGGTGGCGCAGATGATACCGCTGCTGCTAAAATGCAAATAATGCGCGATAACGGAATACACGTAGTAGATAGCCCTGCACAAATAGGCGCTACTATGGCTAAAGTATTATTAAACAAATAAAAATAGAGTACATTAATAGTTTAAACGTCCGCAGTAAGTTACTTACTGCGGACCTTTTGGTTTAGAGTAATTAGGATTAAACGTCTGTACTCTTATATTTACAATCTAACATCTTTTATTAGACATCTACTTAATCAACTCTGCCTCTATAGCCTTACGTAATTCGGTTAAGAACGGAAATCCAATAGTAGCATATTCATACTTACCATCATTTAGTATTTCGTTGTTGTTGCAATAAATACTTGCTGTCAAATAATAGCGTAAGCCTTTGGCCTTGTTTTCTATGTAGGCACA
>JACMRI010000022.1 GCA_014376525.1 Bacteroidia bacterium
GTACCAAAAACTAAGCAAACACACGTTATTCTAAAAAGTAATATTATGTTTTTTATTTTTTCGGAAGTAAGTTTATACGAAAAAATATAAACAGGTATATGTTATTCATTAAGTTAAAATTATTGGTACTACCATATTACTATACATAGGCTTAACAACGTAACTTTCACAATTGTTGTATCCAGTATATTGCTACTTTACATTAACCAAACGGAGTTGTTACGTCTAAGGGTTTATGAAATTGAAAAGGTTTAGTGTAAATAGCGGAATATTTGATTTTTACACCCTATTTTTATCCACGCCTAATTGTGAAATAAACTCAGTCGATAGCGTATACAGACCAAAATAACAAGTAAACGCTACGAGTAGCGTTTAGCGAAATGTTACAGGCAAGTTAAGGAAAAAAAACAAATCGTACCCGAAAGACAATTATTCAATATACAAAGAACAATATTCAATCAGACTTTTATGTTACAAACCGCGTGTAATAAGACTTCCGAGTGTTACGAGCCACGTGTAATCGGACTTCAGTATGTTACGAACCGTATGTAATCAGACTTATGTGTGTTATTTTGAAGTGTACGCACTAAGTGTGTATTTTTTCATACATTTTTAATTTACTAATGTAGAAGGTGAGATGTGAAACTAATCCTACCTAATTCTAAATAAAGTGGCATAAATAAATCACACCCACAAAAAATACTCAACGTGTTTTCTAAACAAGAATACCAAACCCAGCTATCGCCAACAGCGTTTTTACAGAGATAATACTAAACCCTAAATGACTTTTCAGTCTTTCATTAATGACCCAGTCTTCACTTTTTCACCTTTAAATTATTCGATTACCATCTTACTTACTAATCTTTTCCTGTTCGTTTTATTGAGCAGTTCGCAAAAGTATATGCCACTTAGCAGTTCGGCTCTGTCTAATTTCACCGATGTTCCGCTGATGTTATCCACCCTTCTAACTGTGCGACCTGTTACATCGCGTATAGTTATAGAATGAATCATATTTTCAGGGTTAGAAAATGAAATAACAGTTTCCTCGTAAAGAGGATTGGGTGATACGCTTAATACTTCATTATTACTTGCAAAATCGTTGATACCGGTAGCAGCATAGCAATTTAGTAATACCGATAAATCATAATTGTTAGCGACCAACAAATCTTCACTCCCGTCACCATTAAAATCAGCCTTAACAATATCCGAGGGAATACCAACACCTAAAGAAAATCTAGGGACATCCTGAGGATAATGAAAAAAAGCACCGGTTCCATCCCCTAATAATACCGACAAAGTGTCGGCATAACGGGGGGTGCCTTGAGCCCCAACTCTTGCAACAGCGAGATCTAATTTATTATCTCCGTTAAAATCAGCGCTTGTTATTGATAAGCTGGAGGTGCCTAAATATGTACTCGCCACAGATCCAAAATTGCCAGTACCAGTGCCAAGGAATACATCTACACCTACACCACCATAGCTAGCTATTGCAATATCTTTATTCCCATCCGTATTAAAATCCCCACTTGTTACTTGCCACGGTGAATATACCGGTCCAAAATTTACTGGTGATGAAAAAGCGCCTGTACCATCACCTAAAAGTAAGGATACGTTGTCACTCAAGTGATTTGTTGCTAATAAATCAGCTTTGCCGTCATTATTAAAATCATCACTAATTATTTTCTGAGGCGAATTACCTATCCTGTAATTTCCAATAACGGCAAAACTTCCACCACCATTACCGGATAATACTGTTACCATACTATCCCCGTCTACTATAGCCAAATCCACGTTACCATCTGAATTAAAATCGGAACTGGATAAACTGAGTGCGTGGTGTCCGGTTCCATAATTGACGGCTGGAGCAAAAACCCCTAAGCCATCACCTAATAGAATTGAAATATCATTACTTGCAAAATTTGTTATTGCTAAATCATATTTGCCATCGTTATTGAAATCATCACTTAATATGTCATAAGTTTTCACACCAGCAGAATAATTTAAAGGAGTTGAAAAACCTCCCAACCCATTGCCAAATGCCACAAATACTTTTCCGCTGTCAGCAAAATTAAATACATCATGACTAACAAAAGCGATATCCATCTTGCCATCTTTGTTGAAATCTTTGCTGACAGCACCTAGAGGAAATGTTCCATCGTAAATATTTGCCGCATTACTAAAACATACAGCCGCTTGTGCTTTAGTTTGCTCAGGACTTGTAAAAGCCACTGCTAATAAAGCAAGTGCTGTTATTATTTTTATATTTTTCATTGTCTTATGTATTTAGAGTTAAGGTGGGTTCTGAAAATTGTTTTTTTTTATTTTGATTTAAAAAAATCGTAGAACCCTTTAAACGATTTTCTCAAAAACCCTAACAAATCTATAATATTTATTCGGAATTAGCTCATGTAAAAAAATTCATTTTTATTGATTTTTATCTATCTATTAGTTAATTATCGGGTATTTATTTTTATAGGTTTGGGCCGAATTACTTGCTCGTACTTAAATAAATTATAAGTTAATTTTATCAATAATAAGAGATTACTGCAAGGTTTGCGACGCTAATTTTTTAATGGTGGACATAAGTGGGTAGGTTGGTTAAGTATACAATTGTTATACATAACTCAATACAAACCAAAGTGCGTGTGATAGCACAATAGAGTAGTATTAAAATATATAATTGTTGTTATTATCAGTGTTAATGATTAGTGTTTTGTTATCTTTTTTAGAAACACATAGTAGCTCTTTTTTAGGTTGTACCAAAAACTAAGCAAACACACGTTATTCTAAAAAGTAATATTATGTTTTTTATTTTTTCGGAAGTAAGTTTATACGAAAAAATATAAACAGGTATATGTTATTCATTAAGTTAAAATTATTGGTACTAAATTTAATATTAAAACAATCTACATTACTTCCTACACTTTCTATAATATCCAAAATATAAAATTGATACTATCTTAGCAGAGTTAAGAATATTAAAATAATTTTTTTTGTATTGCAAAATAAAAATTTAAAATGAATTGCAAAACAATAGTTATTTGCGATGACCACGTACTGTTTGCTAACGGTTTAGCGGAGCTATTAACTAAGTTTGGAAGCAACCTCACTATTATAACTTATAACAATGCTGCCGACTGCAAAGCTTATTTTAACCAAAACACGGCTAATGTATTTATATGCGATTTAAATATTGGCAATGTAGATGGGTTTGTATTATTAAAAGATTTAAAAGAAAAACTGTGCGCTACCAAAACCATAATTATAAGCGCGTACTTTGAGCCTTATTTAATTGCGAAAGCCGAAAAAATGGGCGTACAAGCCTTTTTAAAAAAAGAAACAGATATAAAAACACTTTTGTACGTAATAGAACAACCAACTAACGCTCCCTTTTACAGTAATAAAGAAACAAAAAAAGAAACTAACTATTATACCTCCAAAGATTTTACTACTGTTAGCAAATTTAGATTATCAAAGCAAGAAATTGAAATTATAAAACTAATTATAGACGGAAAATTAAGCAAAGAAATAGCAGATGCATTGCACATAAGCAAAGCTACTGTAGATACGCACAGGCGCAACATTAATAAAAAACTAGAGCTATCCAACAGTAGTTCGCTTATAAAATTTGCGCATGAAAATAATTTGTTTTCTTAGTTTATTTTTACTCAATGCAGTGTGTTACATTGCAAAAGCCGATGTAATAATTACTAAGGCAAGTTATGTGTTGGACAGTACATCTGCATACACTACAGTTACTATCCAAAACCAATCATTTATACCATTTAATAGTAACCATACGCTTGATATTGGTTATAACAAAAACGCAACTGTATGGTGCAAATTCAAACTTACAAACACGAGCAACACAGTTGTAAACAATAGTTACTTGTGTTTTAATAATAATCATTTGGATAGTGTAATGTTTTTTGCTAACAACGGTAGCGGTATATTACTTGGCGATAGAACCACTGGTAAAAGCCCATTTATACAAACTATTGCATTTAATATTAATATAAATTCAAAACAAGATACTACTGTATTAGTACGCATAAAAAAAACAAACTCATACCTAGATTTTAATTTTAATGTAGCGCAACACGAAAATTTATCAGCGCAAAATAAAGCAGAAACTCTCGGTATTTCCTTTGTAACAGGCATTGTGTTTTTACTTTTATTACTTAATTGTATTTTGTTTTATGTTAGTAAAAACAAACTATATGGGTACTATATTTTATATTCTATACTAAGCACTACGTACATACTTATTACTACTAATTATTTAAAACATTGTTTGTTTACTCAATTTTTGCATTTTAGCGAAATACGTATTTATATGGCTACTATTTCGTTTGTAAGTTTAAATATGCTTATTATGTATTATCTTAATTTAAAAATACATTTTAGCAAATTATACATTACTATACATAGGCTTAACAACGTAACTTTTACAATTGTTGTAGCCAGTATATTGCTACTTTACATTAACCAAACGGAGTTGCTACGCCTTATACAGCTGGTGGTTTATATAATGTTTCTAAGTGTATTTTTGTTGTTGTTTTACGCTACGTTTAAATGTTTGTCCACCAACAAAAAAGCGGCTATTAATGTGTTTGTATTTTTCTCTCCTATAATAATATGGAGCATTAGCTTCTTGCTCAAAATATTAAACATAGTTCCGTACAACATACACTATAGTTTTTTGTTATATATTATTATGTACGAAGTGTTTTTGTTTGGCTACGTGCTAAGTAAAGATTATGTTGCAGTTTTTTTAAACAACAATGCGCTTATCAAAAAAAACATAAACCAAAAAGAAGAAACCTTACAAGCCATAACGCAAGCACAAATAAAAGAACGTGCAACTATTGCTAATGTTATACACGATAATTTTGGTAGTAAGTTGGCGTATATATCACAATTATTGCAGTTAAATAAAATTGAAGAGGCAACAAAAAACATTAACGAACTAACTGTTGATGTACGTAACGTATCGCACCAAATACTACCGCAAGCATTAACCGATGGCGCTTTGCTGGAAAGCATTACATCGCATGTGAGCAATGTAAACAGTAGCTTGCTACACAAACAAATAGAAGTATTTAGCTATGATTTTCCGCCTATACTACATACAAGTTGGGTACATGATATGTATTTAATAACATTAGAACTTTTAAGCAACGCATTAAAGCACGGCAAGGCAACTCATATAAACATAGAGTTGTATGGATATGATGATGGATATTTGTTTCAATACACAGATAACGGTGTGGGGTTTGCCAACAATACTATTACCAAGGGTTTTGGATTAAGTACTGCACAAAAAAGAATAGAAAACTATAATGGAAGAATAGAAATAAACACATCATCAACAGCAGGTGTAGTAATACAAGTACACATTCCAAAATAGTATAGAGTTACAAAAAAATACCCATTAATGGGTATTGCACATAGGTTAGTATTTGTGGTTTATTTACAATGGTTTAAAATCTTAAACCATAAAAATAAATTTCTATGAAAAAACTTGTACTACTATCTACCTGTGCTTTGCTTACGTTTACAGCATGTACTACTACACAATCGGTAAAAATGTTTACCAACAAAACTGCCGAAATATACCCAACTACCATAGTACAAAAACCAGTAGTGGTAGATTTGGAAGTAAAAGAAAAAGTAACAGGCACCAGTTCTTCTAATATGCTAAATGTAACTATAGATATTATAAAAGAACAAGCTATAAACGATGCGCTAAAAAAAACAAATGCGGATATATTATTAGACCCACAATTTGAAACCGAAATAGTAGGGCAGAATAAAACCGTAACAGTACGTGGATATGCAGCTACTTACAAAAACTTTAGACCAATGCAATTAGCAGATACTTTGTATGTGCGCACAGGAGCAAGTGCACTACTTTATGCACAAAATTACACGCACAAAAAAGAAGTAAGTAACTACTTAGCACCCAAAAAGAAAGGTAGTAAAGTTGTAGTTGGAGTACTTGGAGTGCTTGGAGGTTTGGTATTGTTAATACTTATAGTAGTTGGACTTGGAGGTTAAATTTTAAACATAGAACACATGAAAAACATAAAATCATTACTAATAATTGCTAGCGCTTTATTAATAACATTAAGCTTTTACTCATGCAAAAAAAACAAAAAGGGCACGTTAGAAAAATTGGAGTTTTGGACTGCATCGGGCAGTAAATATTACTCCGCAAAAGTAATGGCTGATAATCCTCCTGCTATTAAGGGACAAGAATATGAAGACCCTTCCAACTCACCGTCTAAAAGTCCTAATTACTACTATTATTATTGGGCCGATAAAAGTCCTAAAGATTTAGGTTATACCGAAGGTCCACATACTGATAGTGACGGAAAACCAATGTACTACGCAACCAGTAGTGGCAAAACAGCAGGTAGCAACGGACACTGGGGCTCTGGTTCTAGCTCATCAAGCAGTGGGAGCGGTGCTTGCCCTGAGGGTACCTGGAAAGGCACATCGTGCCCAAATGTACCAGGTAGTGCTATACTTACACTTAGTTCTAACAAACGAGGTTCATTTTCTAACAAGGATTGTAAAGGAATTTGTGATCCTATGGTGTTTACTTTTAATTATAGTGTATCGGGCAGTACTATTAAATTTATGTACGATGCTCAACAGCCTATAGTTAAATGTACTGGCTATGCCGACTCTCGTCCTCCAAAACCAGCCGACGGTTCTGCAACATTTACATGTAGTGGAAGTTCGCTAACCATCAAATTTGGTAGTACATCTAACGTTTATACAAAATAAAACCACATCTACTTAACAGGTATGTGTAATATAAATTATAACTTAGCTGTGTCTAAAATTTAAATAAAATAATGAATCCAATTAAAAACTTATTACTTTTTTGTAGCGGCTTATTTTTGTTTATTACATTAAATTCTTGTAAAAAAGAACAAAAAAAACAAGGTGTTTTAGAACTCCAAATTATAGAAATACCCACAGCGGGCAAGCCTTATGTAATGTATGTTGCGATAGCAACTACAGATACAATAGGTTATGGCGCCGAAAAAGAGTTTGAACTTGAAAATAGCTCAACACATTTAATAAAAGGCTATTATTGGCCAACCAAAACACTTAAACACTTAGGCTACACTCAAAAAATGGGAAGTCTTGGTTCAATACGTTTATTAAAAAAAACTCAGTCGAGTACTGCACTAAATCCTTTTGGCGAAAAATTTAATGCTACAAGTGAACTTTCTTACTATAAAACGAAAGAGGGCGAAAAAATACCTGCCAAAAACGGACATTGGCCTGTATCCGAATTGCACGATACTGAAACATGTCCTAAAGGTACTTGGTACAAACCGTCGTGTGCGGGCAACGAATATGGCGATTTTATAACATTAAGACCAAATGAAACAGGTACACTTTCTACAGAAAATTGTGGTAACGGTTGTAATTCATCAGTAATTGTATTCACTTACCAATTACGCCCCACATACATAAGAGTTTCCTACAGTACATCAACACAACCTATCGTATATTGTTTAGGAAGTAGCTTTTACCCAACACCACCTACTGATAATTTTTGGGATTATACGTGTAATGGAACTACACTTACGGTAACGTATAATGGTAAAACAATGGTATATAACAAATTAAAACTATAAAAATTATGAAAACGATTTTTAATAAAACTTGGCTCTATATAAGTATTGCAATTTTAATACTCCCACTAAATTCATGTGAAAAATGGAGAAAAGGAGTATTAGAAATCCAAATTATAGAATCTTTGCTTACAGGAGGAACTACAACCGCATTTCTTACTGTTACGGTAGATGAAAAAAACAATACAGGATATCCTATTGAAGTTGAATTTGATTTAAAAGGAACTAATACAAAAAAAATAACAGGTTTTTATTATCCTAACAAAAGTCCAAGAGCATTAGGTTACACGCGCAACCAAGGCACACCAATATATTTAGGGAAAAATTATGTGCGCGACCCTGAAGCTACCGTTTTTGTGTACAAAGACCCTGCGTATTCAGGCGAAAATGGGCATTGGGCATCAAGTTCATATAGTGCAATTAAAAAAGCTGAAAAAGCGGCTAGTAAAAATAGTAGTTCATCATCGGGTAGTGGTTCGTCATCGAGCGTTAGTGGCTCATCTCAATACGATGGCATTTGGAAACGAAACGATGGCGTGGCGTCTTATTTAAAATTAGGAGGAACCTCAGCTAAAGTGTGTAGTGGAGGAAGTGTAACCGACGGTACATTTAACGCATCAGTGCCCTCTGCAACATTTACAGTAAGCGGACAAACACATGTATTTACCTTTTCAATACGAAATGGTTTATTAATTATGGACGTGCCCCCAACATCTACTAACCCTAACCACGTAGAAACCGAATACGTTAAAACTACGGTTTGGCCTTGTTAAACGTTTAATTAGGCAGCACATCTAATGTTTATACAAAATAACTCGTTGTACATATTGTTATTTTCAACAATGGAGAACTCTCCATTGTTTTGTTTTACACTTAAAAAATAATTACGTAGCATTGGTTTATTTAGTAATTTAGATATGTTAAATTTAAACTAAAATATAATGAAACAATTATATACACTAGTAGCTACATTACTTTGTAGTGCTGCATTTGCACAAATACCAGCAGGATATTACAATTCAGCACAAGGTTTAACTTTACAACCTTTGCGTACTGCTTTACACAACATTATTAAAGGGCACAGTGTTAAAAGTTACGCTTCGTTATACACCAACTTTGCCATTACTGATAAAATTACGATAAACGGAGCGGTTAAAGTATGGGATATTTATTCTTACAACCCTGTAAACCCTTTAGCTACAGCATATTACTATAGCTATGGTTCGGGTACTTGTGGCAACTATGCGGTAGAGGGAGATTGCTACAACCGCGAGCACAGTTGGCCTCAAAGTTGGTTTAGTAGTACTTTAGGACCTCAAACAGATATGTTTCATCTTTATCCAACGGATGGAAAAGTAAATGGTTTACGAAGTAATTACCCTTATGGTAATGTTACTACCGCTACAGATACAACAACTAACGGCAGTATGCTGGGTACTGGCACCAACAATGCAGGATATGCAAGCATAGTATTTGAGCCAGTTGATGAATACAAAGGAGACTTAGCGCGAGGATATTTTTATATGACTACTCGTTATTACACTGAAGATGCTACATGGGCTAATAGTGGTGCTACTACCAAATGCGAAATAAATCCTTGGGAACTTTCTGTACTCATGGAGTGGCATCATAGAGACTCAGTAAGTACTAAAGAAATTAATCGTAATAATGGTATATATGGTATTCAAAACAACCGGAATCCATTTATAGACCACCCTGAGTGGGCAGATAGTATTTGGCCAAATGCTATAATTGTAACCAGTGTAGCTAACTCAATACAACAAGCCACAAAAGTTACAGCATTCCCTAATCCAACTACTGATTTAGTTACAGTGCAAAACATTGCTAACAATAGTAATTTGGTACTATACAATGCGCAAGGCAAACTAATATATACTGAGCAAACGCTTACTAACACAAGCGCTATACTTAATATGGCCAACTATCCCAAAGGCTTGTATATGTTGCGTGTAAGCACAGCTACTACTAATCAAACACTCCCCATCATCAAACAATAAACCCGAAACACAACACAAAAGCCACGTAATATATAGTATTACGTGGCTTTATTGTTAATACTACAACCAAGTAAGGCCTTATATTATATACAAAATACACCACCAAGCAATGTCCCTTTACCTCCTAATTATTACCGTTGCACTATCTGCGCTTTGTTTTTATAATGAGCAATTTTTTAATCAACTCTTATTTATTCCTTACCGCATAAAGCACAATAACGAATGGTGGCGATTTATAACCCATGGTTTTGCACATGCTGATTTTCCTCATTTAATTTTTAATATGCTGGCATTGTACTTTTTTGGTCCGTTAGTTGAAGGGTATTTTCAGGCATATTTTGGAACATTACAAGGGAGTATTTATTTTGTGCTAATGTATATTTCGGGCATTGCGGTAGCAGCTTTGCCTAGTTATAAAAAAGAAATGTATAGCAGCAATTACTCATCTGTAGGCGCAAGTGGTGCGGTTAGCGCAGTGCTATTTGCAAGTATTGTTTTTAATCCTTTGTCGCGGATGTGTTTGTATGGTTTACTATGTTTCCCTGGTATAATTTGGGGGGGCGCTTACTTAGCTTATAGTTATTATATGACTAAGCAGCAAAACGAATACATTAACCACGATGCGCATTTAGCCGGGGCATTATATGGCATTGTGTTTACTGTAGCCTGTAAACCTAGCTTGGCTATATTATGTGTGCAACAGTTTTTTTAACATTAATTTAATGACCATAAATAGGTGCAGTTTTGTGTAAAA
Source organism: Bacteroidia bacterium (assembly GCA_014376525.1). Lineage (GTDB taxonomy): Bacteria > Bacteroidota > Bacteroidia > UBA4408 > UBA4408 > JACMRI01. Next base: position 10,431 of record JACMRI010000022.1, read on the forward strand.
TTTAATAGCGATTATTATAGCATAAACAAAAGTACCGATGGCGAGCATTATGAGGCTGTAGGCACAGTAAAATCTAACAACAGTAAAACAGGTGGCAGTTATACATTTTATGACAACAACCCAACCTTAGGAAATAGTTATTACACA
>JACMRI010000023.1 GCA_014376525.1 Bacteroidia bacterium
AAGCGATACGCATTTTCTAAACTGGTTTTATATATGGTTTTCATTTAAATTTAAAAATTGAATTTTATATATGTACTGTTACTAAAATTTAATAACGTCGCCGTCGTTAAGGTCTTGGTAGCCTTTGGTTATAACTTGGTCGCCCACGGCTAAACCGCTAGTAATTTCGGCTATTCCGTTATAATCCACACCTTTAGTTACAATAACTTTTTTGGCGGTAGTTTTATCGGCCACCATTACATAAAAACCAGTTTCGTCTTTTTGTATAAGGTTTACAGGCAACACCATTGCTTTAGCGTTTTTGTAGTCGTTTACTTTTACTACTGCTATCATATTTGCTCTAAAATCATCATCAAACGGAAGCTTACTTTCTATAGTAAATGAGCGGCTTGCAGGGTTAATGTATTTGGCTGCAAATGATATTTTGTTGTGTAATGTTTTGCTCAATGATGGAAACTCTATTATAATATCGTTGCCCGTGTGTACCTTGTTAGCGTAGCTTTCGGCCATTTCGGCGGTTATTTTTAAGTGTGCTGGGTTTACAATGCGTGCTATGGGCATACCAGGCATAACATAGTTACCCACTTTGGCGTTAAACATTTCTATAGTACCGTTTATTGGGGCTTTTATTTTAGCCATTTCCAACTGCTCATTAGCTGCGGCTATTTGTTTTTCCATTGCATCTTTGCTAGTTTTTGCCTGTAAATATTGTATCTCCGTACCTATTTTTTGATCCCACAAATTCTTTTGGCGCTCATACAACGATTTTACTAACTCGTATTGAGTTTTTACCGCCTCTATGTTTTTGCTTATGCTTTCGCTTTCCAATGTGGCAAGTACTTGTCCTTTAGTAACTGCGCGCCCTTCCTGTACTAATACGGTTTGTATTGTGCCTGGCATTTTAGCATTAATATCTACTACTTCCTCGCCATCTACTTTACCTTGTATGTCTATGTAATGTTCAAACGTTGTTAAAGCTACTGGTGCTATTGCTACCTCTTTAAATTTAACAATTTTGGTTGTAGTGTCGGTTAATGCTACTGTAGCTTCTAAGTCGGCTATTTGTGTGTTTAATGTTTCGCGGTCGGCTATTAGTTTTTCTAATTTATCCTTGTCGCTTCCTCCGCCACAAGCGGTTAATACTACTAATAATGCGGCTGTTGCTATGTATGTAATTTTCATAATATGTATATAGTTTTTAAGTTTATGTTTTTGATGTATGTGTATTATTTAATAGTACCTGTTGCTTTTTCGTAATCTATTTTAGCAATGTAATAATCGTATAAGGCCACTGCGTAGTTGGTTTCCGCCTCTTTTAGCGCTGTGGCTGCAGTAGTTACCTCAAGGTTACTACCTACCCCTTGGTCGTATTTTTTCTTACTTACTTCATATACATTTTTGGCCAAATCTATATTACGTTTGTTGTTGCTTATGCTTACTACCGCGTTGCTGTATGAGGTTAGCGAGCTTTGAGTTTCAAGACTTATACCGTTTTGCAAGTTGCGCATATTGTTTTGCGTTTTCATCACATTAAGTGCGGCCTGTTGCGTTTTAAAATGTTTTTGAAAACCACTAAATATAGGCACGTTGATAGTTGCACCTATTATTGCTGTTTGAAACCAAGGTTCACCCACTTTAAACACATCAAATTTTGAACGCTGTGCATTACCACTATATGCCCCATAAGCTACCATAGTAGGTAAGTACGATAGTCGGTTGCGTTTTAAATCTAACAAGTTCAATTTTAAATTAGTTTCCAACAATGCATATTCAGGGCGGTTGGTTACATCTAATTTAACATCACTTAACGCAATGTTACTTACATCTATACCCTGCTCTATTTTATCAGTAAGTTGTATAGGCTGTTGCGTATCGTAGTTCATCTGGAACTTTAATACCGTTTCGGTTAAGGTTACTAATTTTTCTATTTTTTGTTTTTCACTCACCAAATTATTGTACAATACTTCTATTCTATCTACATCTATCAATTCTACAAAACCTTGCTTGTTAAAGGCTTTGGTATCGCTCAATAATTTTTCTATGCGCGCAATGTTTGCAGTTAATAACGTTAAGCGTTCTTTGTTTACCAACACCCCGTAGTAGGCTTTAGCAACGTTAGATTTAATATCGTTATTACTTACATTGGCACTTTTTTGAGTTAATTCCAAATATGTTTTAGTAGCCTGTACTCCTATCAAATAATCGCTACTAAATATTAATTGGCTAGCACTTAAACCTAATGTAGCATTGTACTTTGTTCCAAATTTAACAGGAATAAAGCTACCTGCGGGGCCTCCAAATATTTGCGCTGGTAATAATGATGTAGGTATTACCAAAAAATCTTTCACGTCAAAACTCCCTGATATTTGGGGTAAGCCCATGCCCATTGTTTCTTTTACTTTGGCTTGTGCTATTTGCATATCTATTGCCGAGTTAGATAATATTACACTATTTTTAATAGCATAATCTTGCGCTTCTTTAAGCGTAAAGGCTGTAGTGATGGCTGTTTGGGCATTACTTAATTGGTGTGAAGTAACCAACACTAACGTAAGCCCGAGTTGTTTTAAGTTCATGTTTTATTTATTATTATGGTTTATTATGTATTTTTCTAATTGTTTTAACCCTTTGGCGGTTGCCATAGCACGTATGTGGTACTCTATCATTTCCAAGTGCACCTGTGGTATATTATATTCTTTGTTTGGAAATAATTCGTTATCAAATAATATATCAAAGCGACCTACAAAAATGCGGGCATACACCTCGCTATTTAGTTTTTCTCTAAACAAATCTTCGGCTTTGCCACGATTGATATTGTTGAAAATGCAATTTAAAATATGCGTGTGTTTAAACTCCTTAAATAAGCCCCATACTTCGGGATAAAATTTTTGCATTTCATATATCGCTGATGGGTGCATTTCCGAAAAACTTTCTTTCAAAAATTCGTTTACCAAAATTAATTCGTCTATTGCATTTTTAGCTTTTACAACCATTTCTACTGAGCGTTCTTCACTGCAATGCATGTGATATTTAAATGTGCGTTTTAGCAAATCGGTTTTATCTTGAAAGTGGTTGTACAGCGTTTTTTTTGATACGCCCAACTCTCGTGCAACATCGTCCATGGTTATACTTTTTATACCTAAGCGTGTAAATAGGCTAAAGCACGACTTTAGCAAATGAGTTTCTTTTTCGTTTGTTGGTTTCATAGTACAAATGTAAAAACATTTTTTATGTAGGAAACGTTTTTTATAAAAAATGTTTCTAGTGTAGTTTTTTTTTTGATTAAATGGTATTCGCATTAATTATCAATTTACCAAATTAACTTCCCACAATTCTTTATACTTTAGCAAAATAAATAATTACTAAAAAAAACACCTATACATTGATAACAATAGCCGAAAACGAAGAGTGGAAAGATTTTGAAATAGCTTACGTAACACCCGAAAAATATGCAGTAAGCAATTTTGGACGTATAGCCAAGTATGTTGAGTTTTTAGAAGATGGCGAGTTGCAAAAATGTTTTACTGCACGCTCGGGCTACCGCAACTACCACTACCGTGGTTTTGATGGTGTGCGTGTACTTGCCAAACACGTTATAGTACACGAGTTAGTAGCGCAATCCTTTTTGCCTACACCTACCGAGAAACAAACATATATTGTACATATTAACGGTAAAATAAGTAATAACCATTTTGAAAACTTAAAGTGGGCTACCAAAGAAGAATTTGAAAAAGCGAAACTGACTTATTTACCCAAAAAATAATTTTTAATACAACATCTAAACCCTTAATTGTACTACAATTGAGGGTTTTATTATTTAAAATGGAATTTTTAAAATTTGCGCTTATAATGTGCATTTTACCTATTACTTTTGCATCACAATGAACGACAACATACTCTACCACGAAAGTGAATATATACAGGTTACAGGCGCACGTGCCCACAACCTAAAAAACGTTGATATAACCATACCTCGCAACCAATTAGTAGTAATAACTGGGTTGAGTGGTAGTGGCAAATCATCGCTTGCATTTGATACTATATATGCTGAAGGGCAGCGTAGATACATGGAAAGTTTTAGCATATATGCACGTCAGTTTTTGGGTACTATGCAACGCCCCGAAGTAGATAAAATAACAGGCCTAAGTCCCGTTATTGCCATTGAACAAAAAACCACAAGCAAAAATCCACGATCAACTGTAGGTACTATTACCGAAATTTATGACTTCTTACGCTTGCTTTACGCGCGTGCTGGCGAGGCGTACAGCTATGTTACAGGCGAAAAAATGGTACGCTATACCGATGAGCAAATTATTACCATACTTATGGAACACTACCAAGGGCAACGTATAGCCATACTTGCACCGCTGGTAAAAGGACGCAAAGGACATTACCGTGAGCTATTTGAACAAATACGTAAGTGGGGTTTTTTGCGTGTACGTATTGATGGTCAAATAAAAGAAATAGCCGCAAAACAACAGCTCGATAGATACAAAATACACGACATAGAAGTAGTAGTAGACAGATTAGAAATAACTGAAGATTGCCGCACACGCTTAACACAAACCGTACAAACTGCAATGAAATACGGCAAAGGTAGCCTTATGGTTGTAGCACACGATGACGATAAAGCAGCCGCAAAACATTTTAGTAGGTTTTTAATGTGTCCTACATCGGGCGTATCGTATGATGAACCCGCACCTAATTTATTTTCGTTTAATTCGCCTTATGGTGCTTGCGACAACTGCAATGGCTTAGGTACTGTTACCGAAATCGACATCAAAAAAATAATTCCATTACCTAAATTATCCATTGCTAAAGGGGGCCTTGCACCATTAGGCACACTCAAAGTCACGTACATATTTAAGCTAATAGAAGCAGTATTGTTGCGCTATGATTATACGTTAAATACTCCTATAGAAGAGCTTAGCGAACACGTTGTAAATATATTATTGTACGGTAGCGATGAATTGTTTCGTATAAAAACCGAAAGCAGTAGCGATAAGCACGAATCGTTTATGGGTATTGTTAATTTTTTGAAAGAACAGTTTGACAACAACGATAGCAAGACCATTGAAAAATGGGTACAAGCATTTATGAACGATACCGATTGCCCTACCTGCAAAGGTAACAGGCTAAAAAATCAATCGTTAAATTTTAAAATAGCCGACCAAAATATTGCGCAATTATCCAAAAAAAGTTTAGAAGAATTAGCCCTCTTTTTTGAAGATGTAGAAAGTCGTTTAACCGAAAAACAAAATGCAATAGCCAAAGAAGTACTTAAAGAAATACGTGCACGTTTGGGTTTTTTGTTAGATGTAGGTTTAAATTATTTATCGCTATACCGTAGTTCCAAAAGCCTTAGTGGGGGCGAAGCACAGCGTATAAGGTTGGCTACACAAATAGGTTCAAAATTGGTGGGGGTATTGTATATACTTGACGAGCCAAGTATTGGTTTGCACCAACGTGATAACGTAAAACTAATAAAAGCGCTACAAGACCTACGTGATGCGGGCAACAGTGTATTGGTAGTAGAACATGATAAAGATATGATACTTGCCGCCGACCACGTAATAGATGTAGGCCCATACGCAGGCATACACGGCGGACATATAGTAGCGCAAGGCACGCCAGCCGAGCTGTTGGGCTTTAATACGCTTACTACACAATACATTAATGGGCTTAAAAAAATAGAATTACCTACCGAACGTCGCAAGGGTAATGGCAAAGAATTAAAATTAATTGGTGCTAAAGGGCATAACCTTAATAATGTAAGTGTAACATTTCCATTAGGCACTTTTATATGTGTAACAGGCGTTTCGGGCAGTGGTAAGAGTAGTTTAATAAATGGTACGTTGTACCCAATATTGATGAACTATTTTTACAAAAGCGGACGCAAACCTTTGCCCTATGATAAAATAGAAGGCATAGGTAATTTAGATAAAATTATAGAAATTAATCAAAGCCCCATAGGACGCACACCCCGCAGTAACCCAAGTACGTACACTGATATTTTTGGACCGATTAGAGATTTATTTTCGTCGTTGCCCGAAGCAAGTATTAGAGGTTATAAACCTGGTCGTTTTAGTTTTAATGTAAAAGGCGGACGTTGCGAAACCTGCACTGGTGCTGGCTTACGTACCATTGAAATGAATTTTTTGCCCGATGTATATGTAACTTGTGAAAGTTGTAATGGCAAGCGATACAACCGTGAAACATTGGAGATACGCTATCGTGGAAAATCTATTGCTGATGTGTTAGATATGACTGTAAGCGATGCTACGGTGTTTTTTGAAAACCTACCAAATATTCAACATAAAATAAAAATGCTGAATGAGGTGGGCTTAGGATATATAAAACTTGGGCAACAATCCACAACCCTTAGTGGTGGAGAGGCACAGCGTGTAAAGCTAGCAGCCGAATTGTGCAAAAAAGATACAGGGAACACTATTTATTTACTAGACGAACCCACCACAGGTTTGCATTTTGAAGACATACGCATACTCCTTGAAGTGCTACAACGCTTAGTAACTGCGGGTAACACACTCATTGTGATAGAACATAATATGGATATAATAAAAGTAGCCGACCACATAATAGACGTAGGCGAAGAGGGTGGTAAAAACGGTGGAAACATAACATTTACAGGTACTCCCGAAGAATTAATAAAAAACAAAAAAAGCCACACCGCCAAGTTTTTAAAATTGGAAATGTAAATTACAACACTATTTACCACCCAGAAATTCACCTCTTGAGGGGTGCACTATTGGGCGAGGTGTAACTAAACAATAAAAAATACCATTAATTTAAAACACAACTAAATATGAAATCTTGGATTGAAACACCTACCAATAGCGACTTTACACTATACAACATTCCGTTTGGGATTATAAAACATAACAATAAAAAAGTTGTGGCCACCATTATAGGCAACACAGTTATAAACCTACATGCATTGTACAACACCGGTTTGCTAAGTACTACTTACGGTTTGCACGCTACACTTTTTGCTAATGATTTTCTTAACGATTTTATAGCCGAAGGCAAAGCCATTACTAACGCTGTACGTACTCGTATTATTGAATTATTTAACGAAATTAATACCGAACATCGTGAACTATTGCAAACGTGTTTATTGCCTGTTAATGAAGTGCAAAATTGTATGCCTGTGCGTATTGGCGATTACACTGATTTTTTTAGCAGTATAGATCATGCCACCAATACAGGTATGATGTTTAGAGACCCTGCCAATGCACTGCTGCCCAACTGGAAACACATGCCTGTGGGCTATCATGGGCGTTCGTCGAGCATTGCAGAAAGCGGTATAAACTTTCATAGACCTAAAGGACAAAGCAAAGCCGATGACCAAACAATGCCAATATTCGGAGCTTGCAAAACATTAGATTTTGAATTAGAAATGGGTTTTATAATAGGCAAACCAACCGCACTAGGAGATAGTATAACTACTGCCAATGCCGATGAGCATATATTTGGTTTCTGCTTATTTAATGATTGGAGCGCACGCGATATTCAAAAATGGGAATACGTACCTCTCGGACCATTTTTGGGTAAAAATTTCTTTAGCTCAATATCGCCATGGATTGTAACCATTGAGGCATTAGCACCCTTTAGAGTACAAAGTTACGAGCAAACTCCACAAGTATTGCCTTACTTAGCATTTGAAGGTAATAATAACTTTGATGTAAACCTGCAAGTATTTATACAACCCGAAAACAGTACCGAAAAATGTGTAAGCGAAAGCAATTTTAAATACATGTATTGGAACGTAAATCAGCAACTAGCACATCATACCGTTAATGGTTGCAATGTAAACGTAGGAGATATGATGGCGAGTGGCACCATTAGTGGTCCTGAGCCAACAAGCTACGGTAGTATGTTAGAAATAAGTTGGGGAGGCAAACGTTCCATAACTATGAACGATGGTACAGAACGTAAATTTATACAAGACAACGACACAGTAATAATGCGTGGATATGCTAGCAAAAACGGTATACGGGTGGGTTTTGGCGAAGTGAAAAATAAGGTGTTAGCGGCTAAGTAAATTTGTAGTTGATGTGTCAAATTTTTAAAACAGTCAAGTTTATATTTTTACCTATTTTTTTTAAATATAACTTGCAATTAACTCTTAATTAAATATTTAGACTAAATTTAGGTTTGTATTCAAACAAAAACAAATTGAGTATAAGTGCATAAAAGCCAACTCCTGCTTGTGTTTCAAGTGTATCTTCGTTTAAAAATGAGAGGAGTATAAGTAGCGCGAAAGCAATAAATAATTTGTTGTGTATTAAGTTACGAGTTATAACTATCCACGCAAGCACAATACACACCAACCCTATTACACCAAAGGTTGCCAAAAACGTGAGTAACTGGTTGTGAGCATGCAACCAATGTTCGGGAGCCAAAGGTACGTGCAAGCTTTCGTAAGCCTTGTGTGTTTCGGTTTCTATATTGCCTGTGCCTGTACCTATAACTTTATTATGTATAAATACTTGCCACGTAGCTCTGGCAAAATATATGCGCATAACTACCGAGTGCCCGTTGGGGCTTAGTCCTAGTTTATAATTGTTGTACTCGTACAACAATTCGTAAATGCGTCCAGTAGGATTAATTTTATTTTGATATAAATAATTGGGCACTCCGTTTTTAATGCTTTGTATTTCGGTGTTGGATAATGCTAAAACACCCGAAGCATCTTTGGTTAATTGCTTCGAAGCCAAAAAACGTATAAGAGTGTATTGTTGTCCCGATGCCAAATTACTCTTAGATAATAGGCTATCGCCAGTACGTAGTTGCCAATATTTGCTTAACTCCTCCCAATTAATAAATGTAGTAACTTCTGTTCCATTTTCCGCCAAGCCTTTGCAGGGCATTGTGTAATACCCTTTACCAAAAGCGGTATGTGCAGGGCTATATGCAGTTGTTTTAATTACGAAACTATCATTAATAAAATTTATTTTTTTAACTAACACAACACTTAATACTGTTGTACAAAGTGCTAATACAATTACTCCTTTAAGTTGATGTTTTTTAACTGAATAATACAGTATGTACACCACCATCAAAACCGTTAGTACCACTATACCAGTTACCGATTGTAAGAAGATTAAAAACACTATTAAACTTATAATTATTAATGCGTAATACTTTTTGTAATATTTGCTTTTAAAATAATAATACATGCATATTACTACACTAAAACAAATAAATAACGCAAACCTAATGTGCGAAATAAATATAGATATATTGCGGGGTTCGGTAACGTTATCTTTAAAAAAATGTATTACGCATAGCACCATTGCAAACACATTAGCTGCTACAAAAAAGTGAAGTATTGTTTTCAAATTTTTGGTAGTAATTACATTTGTTTGTGCCAATACAAATGGGATAACGAGTATGGGTAATTTGTGCCTAAGATCGTCTATACCATATTTTGAAACATCGGAATACAACAAACCAAGTAGTGTGACAATAAATATAGTGGAGCTTGCTAACAGCTTGTATTTGTTAGCTTTTAATAATTGAAATTTAAGTTGCCAACGACTATCTAATAACCACGCACCTATTATCCAAAATACGCTCATACCTGTAAGCCATTTGCTTAGTGGTAGCCCAATAGCCAATAACACAAAACCAACGCTATACAAGGTATTGTGTAGCATTGGTTTTGTAAATAGATTATAGACTGATGTTTTAATTTGCATCTTGTATTTAATTTGCTAGTTCTGAACATAAAAATTATTCGTAAATTTTTGCTCCTCTTAAAAATCTGTGCAAAAGTTTACCATTCAGGTTTGTTAGCATTAATATTCTGATTTGTATTATTATAATAAACCTGTATATTTTCTGCATAAGCACTCAATGCCTCTAAAAAAAATTCGAGTTCGTTATTCTCCCATTATTTAGAGTTCTCTAAAAAATCTTAATGTAACAATTGAGTAAATCTCACGAAAGATTTTTTATCACTTACTTCAATATCATATAGTGTATCTTTCATAAAACGTTATAATTATTTGTTGCCCTAATTTATACTGATACTAACGAAATTTATTTCTTTTTAGTATTGCCTTTTGTTGTTTTATTTTCAGTTTCGGCAATGCCTTTCAATAAACTATTGTATTTGTCTTTATCGTTTAGTAACTCTATAGCACTAGCTACATCGGCATCGTGGGCTAATACGTTTTGTGTGCGCCCTTTTTGGTAGTAGTAGCGTCCTACTATTTCGGCTTCTAATAAGTGTTTAATTTCTGATTTAAAGTTTTGTAAGTCTTCATTTTTGTTATGCATTAATTTAGCTTTTAATGCTTCGTATTCGGGCTGCACACGTTCAAAATACTTTTCTGTTTCGGCACTTTCTTTCAGTTCTTTTAATAATTTTTCGCTCTTGGTAGTATAGTCATAATCTTTAGTAGCTGCGTAATTGCAAAACTCTTTATACTCATTGTCCGTTAGTTCAAATTCTTTGGCTGAAGCTATTATAGTATGCTTTAGTTTATAAGTTGTAGCATAATCAAACAGCAAACTTTTGTTGGCTAAGCTTGTAGCTATTTTACTATATGTTTTTACACTTGTTTTTACATCGGGCAATACGCCTCCGCCATCATATACTACACGCCCGCTTTTGGTTTTAAATGGTTTCATTAAGCTATCGGCTACTTTACCCACGCTACCGTCTTCATTGCGGTTGGTATAATCTAGTGCTTGTATGCAGCGCCCACTAGGTATATAGTATTTGGCAGTAGTTACTTTAAGTTGTGAGTTATAACTTAGCTTGCGAGTAGTTTGTACCAGACCCTTGCCAAACGTGCGTTGCCCAACTACTATACCTCTATCTAAATCTTGGATGGCACCGCTTACTATTTCACTAGCCGATGCTGAGCCACTATTTACTAGTACTGCGATAGGTGTGGTAGCATCTACTGATGTGTTAATGGTTTTGTACGATTTTTCCCATTCCTTAACCTTGCCACGTGTGCTTACTACCTCTTGTCCTTTATCAATAAATACATTTACAATGTTTACGGCTTCGTTAAGCAATCCACCTGGGTTGCCACGTAAATCAAGCACTATACCTTTGAGATTTTCATTTTTTTTAAGTTCAAGTACTGCATCACGTATTTCGGTTGAAGCATTTTCGGTAAAGCTACTTAATGTAATGTAGCCAATGGTTTCGTTAAGCATACCGTAATACTGCACACTTTTTATTTTTATTTCTTCGCGTGTTATTTTCTTTTCTAAGTTTTTGGTTTCGCCTTCACGTTCTACCATAAGCGTAACTACTGTGCCTGGCGCGCCCTTTAGTAGCTTACTCACATCATCGCTTTTTTTGCCTTTCATGGGCTTGCCATCTATCTCTATAATTTTATCACCTGCTCTTAAGTCGGCTTTAAATGCTGGATAATTCTCATAAGGATCTGCTATTATTACATAACCATTATTGGTACGAATTGTAGAACCTACGCCTCCGTATTGTCCTGTGGTCATAAAACGGTAGTCCTCCACGTCCGACTCTGGTATGTAGTTGGTGTAAGGGTCTAAGGAATTTAACATTTCGTCTATACCTTTTTTTACTAACTGCCCAGGTTTAGTTTCATCTACGTAGTACATATTTACTTCTCTAAAAAGTGTGGCAAATATGTCTAAGTTTTTGGCTATTTCAAAATAGGCTTCATCGGGTTTGTTTAATGATATAAATGTAGCCGAACCAGCAATAGCAAGGATAGCAATAAATTTACGTTTGTGTTTTTGGAGTATAGTAAACATGAATATGTATTTATTATAAAATGAATAAAGTTGTATTAATTTGATGGGAAAACGTACTAGCTAATTTCATACCAAACATAAATATATAGTTTTGGTATTGTACTGTTAAATAATTATTTAATATGCTATTTATTACTGTTAAATGATTGGGTTTAATCGTAATTCGAAATTGTTTTTTAGTTGTAATAATAATCTTTAGGTAAACGTTTATACAAAGGTATAATTATTCCTACTCTAAAGCCAGTTAGGTAATCGTGGCGCAGTTGTATATCTTTTTGCTGCGTGTCGTAGTTGTAGCCTCGCAAACTCTTAGTCCATGCTTGTATAAACTCTACACCTGCATACACATTTATCAAACGACGATTATCCAAAAACAAATAACCTACAAACTCTTTGGTACTAGGGCCAAAGGTAAGGCGGTCGTAACCTGGCAAAAACTCTTTGCTTAACTGTGGTGTTTTTTTGCCTACAGCTTCTATTTTTATTTTATGAGATAATACTCCTGCTCCAACTGTAGCAAAGAACCCAGAGTTTTTGTTAGGCGCAAGTACAGATACCAAATAACCAATGCTAATGTGCGAATACCAGCCGCGTTCGTTTATACGTAGCTTATCGGCGCTGCCCTCGCTATTTTGTATAAAACCCTCGCTATTATAAAGGTTTTGCATCAATGCTTTTTCTTTAATAATATTACTAAAAATAAAATTCCAATCTACACCTAGCATTAAGTTGTGTTTTGTTTTAAGTAAGAAATTTGCACCAATAGCATTGTTGTTACCAAACCTACTTACCAAGTCTCCACCAGCTAATTGGTAGGCATACGTAGCCGAAATCATAGGAGCATTTATAATACTATCGCGCACATTGGTTTGAGCACTGAGGTTAGTTATTAATACAAAAAAAAGAATTAAAAATGAGTAGATACGAACTTGCATTATTTATGATATTTTACTCCGCATAATTAGTTATTTTTGTGCAAATAAAACTATCCATTTATTAATAAAATAGAACACATTATGAATAAGATACACATGGTAGACCTTAAAGGTCAGTATACAAAAATAAAAGCCGCAGTTGATGCTGGTATTGCCAACGTAATAGATAACACCGCATTCATTAATGGTCCCGAAGTAAAAATGTTTCAGGCTGAGCTAGAACAATTTTTAAACGTAAAGCATGTAATACCTTGTGCCAATGGTACTGATGCTTTGCAAATAGCTATGATGGCGCTTAATTTACAACCTGGCGACGAGGTAATAACTGCTAATTTTACCTACGTAGCTACTGCCGAAGTTATTGCATTATTAAAACTTACCCCTGTGTTAGTAGAGTGCGACCCCAACACATTTACCATAGATCCTGCAGCTATAGAAGCCGCTATAACACCTCGTACTAAGGCTATAGTGCCAGTGCACCTATACGGACAATGTGCTGATATGGATAAGATATTAGCCATTGCAAAAAAACATAATTTATACGTAATAGAAGATACCGCACAAGCAATAGGTAGTGTATACACACACGCCAATGGTACTACTGCACAAGCTGGAACTATGGGTACTATTGGTTGCACCTCATTTTTTCCGAGTAAAAATTTAGGTTGCTATGGCGATGGTGGAGCACTATACACCAACGATGACAAACTTGCTGCACGTATACGTATGATAGCTAACCACGGACAAAGTGTACAATACATACACGACGAGGTAGGTGTAAACTCTAGGCTAGATAGCATACAAGCTGCCATACTTCGTGTAAAATTGCGTGAACTGAACAATTATGCCAAAGCACGTAATGTAGCTGCAAGCTACTATGATAAGGCATTTGCTAAAAATCCTAAAATAAAAACTCCTGTACGTGCAAGCAACAGTACGCATGTGTTTCATCAATATACATTACAACTAAAAGGTGTAGAACGTAATGCTTTGCGTGAGTATTTAGCTACTAAAGATATACCAAGTATGATATATTATCCACTGCCTTTGCACCATCAAAAAGCCTATGCTAACGCTACTTACAGTGATGAACAATTCCCTATTACACTAGACTTGTGTGCCAATGTAATATCATTGCCTATGCACACCGAAATGACTGAATTAGAATTAAAATATATTACTGACGAGGTATTGAATTTTTGTAAATAGAATTTAAAAATTAATACAAACTAAAAAAGCAGTGTAAATAATACACTGCTTTTTTAGTTTGTATTTACAACAATTCGTTTTTAGTATAAACTTACTATTGCTTTTTAAGCGTTTTAGTAATAATATTATCTTTTATATTTTTACTAATATCTGTTGATGGTAAGTGAAGTCCCTCTGCTGGCGCAAAACGATTATCTTCATACTTTGATACAACTTTGTCGTTTATTTTTTCGTCTTTTCTGTTACCTATTACATGGTAGCTAAACTTTACGTTGGCAGTGCCTTTGTTTAATTCTTTTACGGTAAAGCTTTGTGCAGTTTTATTTATTACAAATACTCCATTGCAGTCTCCTTCAAGTTGAACAAATACACGCAATGGGTGCTTTTCGTTTACTATAATGTTGTATGAATAAAGTTCATCAAGTTGTATAATAGCTTCTCCATTTACTAATTCGCCCTTACCATAATCATCAAAAAACACTTCGGGCGACTCGGTACAATACATTATATATTCTTTGTCTTTTTTATCTTTTACAATAGTGCTTACCACGCCATCTCCCAGTATTTTGTACTTGGTACCGCTATTGTATGCTGCTACCCAAGCATAGGTTTTATTTATTACGGTAATAGAGTCTCTAAAATATCCACCAGCTGATGTTGTTCCTGCGGGCAAGCCACTTACACTGTTATTGGCATAACCTACTACACCCAAATCATCACCATTAAATGCACCTCCCGAACCTTGTGTGGGTAACCACCACGAATCGCCAGCATTAAAATCTCCACGTGCCGTCATACCCGTACCATTTACATTAGTGTTTAAAGCAGTTGCACCACCAGACAAATTTGCATTTGTTCGTCCAAATACACCATTACCAGTTACCGATGAACCACTTACTCCATCTCCTGTGCTATTATCCTCACCATATACACTAACACCAGCCGATGAATAACCACTAATAGCATAAGCACCTACGGTGTTACTTGTGGCAAAAGGAGAGTTATTAGCACGTACCGAAAACACATCGCGTGTATAATAATTTAACGCGTTTACATATGTATTACCCTCACCATCTATTATCATGCGAGGCAGTGTAGCAGGGTTTCCTGCTGCGCTTGGTGCTGTACCAAATATTAAATGACCATAATTTTTGCCCAATGCTCCATCTTGTAAAGAGCCTGCAATGTATGCCCAACGAGCGTTTATGTTACCGTTATCGTTATGTGTAAAATTTAATGTAGGAGTTAATGTACCTGGCGAAAACACAATATCTCGTCCGTCAAATCCTTTAAGGTGTAGCTTAGCTATAGGTGTAGCTGTACCTATACCTACATTACCAGTGCTCGTAACTCTTACACGTTCCAACGCGTTAGTTTTAAATACAAGGTCTTGTGGATCAGTAGTGCCTAAAAAGTGAGTGCCTGCGGTTGTACCACTATTACCAAGTAGTGTCCACGCTACACCATTAAGTGTAGTGCCTAGTGTGCTACCATTTTGCCATTGGGGTGCTAAACCTGCACCTTTGCTTACAAGCACATCGCCTGTTATGCCTGCTATTCCAGCTGGCATTAGCGCATTACTAAATTTTATACTACCTACTACGTCTAGTTTTTCAGTTGGTGTTAGTGTGGCTATTCCCACGCTACCATCTACATAAGCGTTTTTATATAAGTTCCAATCGCCTGTTATTTCATCTATTCGGCTAATGTAATTAGGTACCGAAAGTCCATCGTCAGTACTTACTAATCCTTGATAAATACCTGTTGCGTTTTTTGCCTCAAAGAAATAATTAGTACCTGCTGATTTATCCCAAACAAGTGCAGACTGACTGGTTAAGTGTACCCCTTTTGCCCAACCAGTTGTAGTAAGAAAAGATGTCCCTGTATTTCTTATATCTAAGCCATAAGTTGGAGATAATGTACTTATACCTATCTGTCCTGCACTATTAAGTATAGTTATACGTTCGGTACCACCAGCATATATATGTAAGTCTTGCGCATTAAGTGTTCCTAATTTATTAGTAGCAGAAGCGTTGTTTCCTTTTAATAACCACGCTTGAGCAGTTATACTATCGCTTATGGTTTGCAATATATTTTTTCCATTTACATATAAGCTATCAAATGAACCCAAGTGAGCGTATATGCTATCCGTTTTTATGAAATGTGCAAACAGGCTGTCTACATTTATAATATTCGCAAACAACGAATCGGTAATAATAATGTTGGACACAAGTGTATCAACGTGCATAATAACTATAGTATCTTTACTATTGCCCAAACCTCCGCTACACATATCTTTCCATACTAAGGCAGATGTTTTCCAATAATTAAAACATTCGGTAGTAGTATTAAATACCAATAAACCGTTGGGAACAACTCCGCTTGAACTTATGCCCAACATTTCAGTAGTAGTTACACGAGGTGTTAAAAAACCCTTGTCATTAGACATTAATTCTAATATAGCTTTGGTATTGGGCGTTGTAGTACCTATGCCTACATTGTTTTGAGCAGTTACTTTTGATATCCATATTGACACTAATGCAATAGCTAATAAATAGTTTTTCATAGTTTTTAGTATTTAATTATAATGTTAAATTAAAATAAATAAACGATAAATAAAAAATTATTTTGTTTTTACACGAAAAAAGCTGGATTTATATTTTTTTTACAATTAAAATATGTTTTGAAAGTAATAGAGTTAGTGTAAATTATTTCAACACCTTAATTAAATCTTGCGCTACTTTTTTTCCTCCTGCGCTAGTTATGTGTGTGTAATCTTTTTGGGCTAAAGCAGTATCGGCGTTTGCCCAAGCGCGCATTCCGCCTATGCCTCCCATGGTGGTATTGAGATTAAAAAAATAAGCACCCGAACTATCAGCTAGGGCTTGTTGTGTTTTTATTAAGTAGGGTATGTAAGGCGCAGATGTCCATTGTTTATTACGTTTCACGCATTTATCGCCCACGCTTACTATAAGGTAACTGGCTTGTGGTGTGGCTTTTTTTAAGTACTTTATTACACGTTGCATTGTACGTTGATAGTTACTAAAATCTTGTTGGTCATCAGTACCTATATTTAGTCCGTAATGCAGTATTACTAAATCGTACGGACGGTCCTTATTTATTTTGTTAAGTAAGTTATAACTAATGCTTGCCAAGTTCATACCTGTACTCCCTCTAAATGCGTAATTGTCAAGTACTATGCCCGAATCTGCTTCGGTTTGTATGCCATAGTATGCTATGTGTTGTTGTTGCGTTAGTGTTATATTAGCACTGATAGTATGCTGTTTTATTAATTGCTTAAATGCTTCGTAAGGCTTTATTACCAATGTTTTTGCTTGATTGTTACTGCTTATTTCCAACTCCTTATTTTCAATCCCATAATTATATCCTAACAAATAAAAATTGCAATTTGGATAGGTGTTATACAAGGTAAGTTTGGTAGTTGCCCTATTATCAGCAGGTACATCAAACACATAACCACTTAGGTAAGGTGTGTAGTGGTTTGCAGTATCGCGCGCATTAAAATTAAATGCGCAATAATTATCACTAAACGTTAAGCGATAATTAGCAATATAGCCACCCACTAACGATGTTAGCGGAACAAAACCTACTCCTGAGCCACCGTATAATTGTTGTAAATAGGTGCGCAAATATTCGGTAAGAATATCGCCTTCTATCATACTATCGCCAAAATAGGCTATGCGCACGTGCTTACGTTTGCCTTGTTTTAATTGTAAGCAAGCGGTATTATATAACTCTAATGGGTTGTAGTGAGGTAATGCAATTTGGGTAGTTTTAGGTGCTGTTTTTTGTTTTTTGCGTTGGTTGTAAATAGCTAAATTTTTGGCATTAGGCACTTGCTCACGTACATTACTCAACCAATCTATTGCTTTAACAGGTAGTAAATGTTGGTATTGTAGCCCATAGCATATCAGTAAAGTTAATACTGTAGTACATAGTGTGGTAATAAATGGAGTAAAATTAGTGCGCATTTTTAAATGTTAGCTGTGGTACAAATTTAATTTAAAATTAGCACTCCGTTTTTTTAATGCAAGTACTTAGTTATGCTCCAAAAATCATAGTACATTAGCACAGCATTAAATCATACAAAAATGAGTACAAATAAAACACATTGGGAAAACGTATTTGCCACTAAAGCCGAAACGGAGGTAAGTTGGTTTCAAGTCTATCCAACTACATCAATGGAATTCGTAGAATTATTTAATATGCCCTTAGACGCCAATATTATTGATGTTGGCGGAGGGGATAGCCATTTTGTAGATGCACTATTAAGCAAAGGTTATACTAACGTGCATGTGTTAGACATATCTGCCAATGCAATACAGAAAGCACAACAACGCCTAGGCGAAAACGCATCAAAAGTAATATGGATAGTAAGCGATATTGTTGATTATGTTCCTACTGTTAAATTTGATTTTTGGCACGATAGAGCTGCATTTCATTTTTTAACTAATGCTGATAATGTGTATAAATATGTAGCCACTGCCGAAACTGCTATAAACCCCAATGGTTATTTAATACTAGGTACATTTTCCGAAAATGGCCCCGAAAAATGTAGCGGACTAACAATACAGCAATACAACGAAACATCTATGTCGGCTAGGTTTGAGGTAGCTTTTAATCGTATAAAATGTATTACCGAAAACCATACAACACCATTTAATACGGTGCAAAACTTTTTGTTTTGTAGCTTTCAAAAAAAGTAATTAGTAGCATACTATAACTCATTATTTTACGTTTATAATTTATGCTCCGCACTATTTACTTCTTCGTGTTTTTGTTGTGTATTGTTGCGATGTATTCGTGCAAGAAAAATAAGCTATATACTAGCACTGATGCGCAGTTGAGCTTTAGTAACGATTCTATACAATTTGATACCGTGTTTAGTACCTTGGGTTCGGTTACCAAACAATTGTTAGTATATAATAAATACAACAAAAAAATAAAAATTAGTAATATTCATTTGGCTAACGCATCGGGTAAGCAGTTCAAACTCAACATTGACGGTAGTCCTGTAAGCACCGCTACCGATGTAGTACTTAATGCCAAAGACAGTTTGTATATATTTGTACAAGTAACTATTGATCCTAAAAACATAAATAATCCGTTTTTGGTAAAAGATTCCATAGTGTTTGAAACCAACGGAAATATACAAGATATAGACCTTGTAGCCTACGGACAAGATGCGTACTACTACTACTGCAACACCAAACTACGAGGTATTCCACGCCTTAACATCATAGGGCAAAACACTACCCTTACTAACGATAAACCGCACGTGATAATAGGCGGTTACTTAGCGGTAGATAGCGCATTTACACTTACAATACTTGCTGGCACCAAATTGCATTTTGGGCCTAATGCTGGGCTGTGGATATCGCCATTTGCAGCGTTAAAAGTACAAGGTACTAAGGCGCAACCAGTAGTGTTTCAAGGTATTAGAACTGATGAGTATTATAAAGATAAAGCAGGACAATGGGACAGAATATGGCTTAACGAAACCTATAGCAACATAAACCACGAAATAGATTATGCCATAATAAAAAATGGATTTGTTGGTTTGCAAATAGAACCCTTACAAGCATTTACGGGCAATAAAACCATAATTAATAATACCATTATAAACAACTGTGCAGGTTGGGGTATGCTTAATAAAACAAGTAATGTAAACGTAACCAACACAGTAATAGCCAACTGTGCCAAAAACGCCGTAGCATGCATTAATGGGGGTAATTACAACTTTGTATATTGCACCGTAGCCAATTATTTTACGGATAGTAATAAGCCTCGCAAAGATGTAGCGCTATTGCTTGATAATAGTGGCTTTGCGCTTGATGCGTATTTTGCCAATTGTATTATAGATGGTGATATAACCAACGAACTAACAGTTGCAAAAAACGATGCTGCACAAACACACAATTTTATTTTTGAAAATTGTATGCTTAAAACCACCGCAACTATTTCCAATAGTAGTAATTATATAAACGCATTTACTGGCACTGCCAATTTTAAAGAAACTAAGGCTGCTAAGCTCAACTTAAAACTAAGTGCAAACTCAGGCGCAACAGCCAAAGCAAGCAGTACACTAAGTAAAACTACTATAACATTACCTTTGTTAGATATTGATGAGGTAACACGAGCAAACCCTGCTACGGTAGGCGCTTACGAATACCAACCGTAAATAATGGCTTCACAATCCACAATAGTGCAAGATGTAGAACAACAATTACACTTGGCAATGGCAGTAAATGCTACCGAAGATCAAGCTTTGTTTTTTGAAACCTTTGCACAATTTATTACTTGCAAACAACACAATCCGCTTATGCTCTTGCGTGGATATGCAGGTACAGGTAAAACTACTACGCTAAAAGCTATTATAAGCACACTGCAAAAATACAATGTACCCATAGTGCTTATGGCGCCAACAGGGCGTGCAGCTAAGGTAATGACTACTTATACCAATAAGCATGCAAGTACATTGCACCGCCGTATGTATAAGTTTAAAGCCCTAGCAGGTGGGCAACGCAAACTTACGCTTATGCCCAATATGCTTACCAATGCGTTGTTTGTGGTAGATGAAGCCTCTATGATTTCTACTCAATTAGTAGGCGACCAAAGCAACTCTTTGCTTGATGATTTATTAAGCTATGTATACAACGGTACGGCTTGCAGAGTACTATTAATGGGCGATGTAGCGCAGTTGCCACCAGTAGGCGAAACACAAGCCAACGCATTAAACGAAGAATATATACAAGCCATACATTCGTGTACATTGTATAGTGCGGAGTTGCGCCAAGTGGTTCGCCAACGTGCCGACTCAGGCATATTGTATAACGCTACCTTGCTACGTATGCAACTAATGCAGTATGTATACGGTAGTGCATTGCAACCTAAGTTTGAACTTGTGGGCTATAACGATATAGTGCAGTTAGAAGGTGATGCTATAGTAGAAGCCGTAGAAAGCGCTTACAGTAAAGATGGTATTGATAGTACTATAATTATTTGTAGGAGTAATAAACGTGCGTATTTGTTTAACCAAAATATTCGTGTACAAGTATTGCAACTAGAGGACGAAATAACGGTGGGCGATTATATAATGATAGCCAAAAATAATTACTATTGGTTGCCCGAAAATAGTGCCGTAGATTTTATTGCCAATGGCGATACCGCGCGCATTTCGCGCATACACAAGTACATGGAGGTATATGGTATGCGGTTTTGTAAAGCAAGTATTGAGCTAGTAGATTATGACGCAATGGGTGCTATAGATGTATGGTTTATGCTTGATACTCTTGCCATGGAACAGCCCAGTATGAGTAGCGCGCAGAGTACTGCTTTTTATAATGCAGTGGCTGAGGATTATGCCGATGAACCCAATAAAGCAAAACGAACAGCACTTATTAAAAACAATGAGTTTTATAATGCCTTACAAGTAAAATTTAATTATGCAGTTACCTGCCATAAAGCACAAGGCGGACAGTGGCAACACGTATTTATAGACCAAGGATATTTAACACAAGATATGCTTACCGAGGACTTTGCCAAGTGGCTTTATACGGCACTTACACGCAGCACACACAAGGTGTATTTAATTAATTTTAATGCTGATTTTATAGCTTAGAAATAAAGAGTATTTTACAAATATCTTTGTGTTTAAAAGATATATATAAATGTAATTACATTAACTCTCGTGCGGCTTCTACAGCATCGTGCATTATTATATCATCGGTTATAAAGGCTACTTTGGTGCGCAATTGTGTATGTAACTCTTGCACGTGTACTGATGATTTTAAAGGCAAACGAAACTCCAAACCTTGTGCCGCAGTAAGGTATTCAATAGCCGCAATTGTTTTTATGTTCTCTATAACTTTTAAGCATTTGGTAGCTGCATTGGCACCCATACTTACGTGGTCTTCTTGTCCGTTGCTACTTACAATGCTATCTATACTTGCAGGTGTGCAGTATTGTTTATTTTGGCTTACAATGCTTGCAGCAGTATATTGTGGTATCATAAAGCCACTATTTATACCTGCTTTAGTTATTAAGTAAGGTGGTAAGTTACGCTGTCCGCTTATGAGCAAGTACGTTCTACGTTCGCTTATGCTACCCAACTCTGCCATTGCTATAGCCAAAAAATCTAAGGCTAATGCCAAAGGTTGACCATGAAAATTCCCTCCGCTTAATATTAAATCTTCGTCGGGGAAAATAGTTGGATTGTCTGTTACCGAATTTATTTCGGTAGTTATAATTTGTGCTACATAGTTTATAGTATCCTTAGTTGCTCCGTGTACTTGAGGTATGCAACGGAACGAGTAAGGATCTTGTACCTGTTGCTTTGCTTGTTTCGCTATTTGGCTACCGCGCAAGTTTTTAAGTATTGCTTTAGATGTGTTTATTTGTCCACTATGTGGGCGAATGGTATGAAGTAATAAGTGGTAAGGTTCTAATCGTGCGTCAAAAGCATCAATACTCATACAGGCTATGCTATCTATTTTTTCGCTTAGGCGCAATGCGCTTAATACACAGTGTACACCATAAGCACTCATAAACTGTGTGCCGTTAAGCAACGCCAAACCTTCTTTGGCACCAAGCTGTATGGGTGTAAGTTTTAATAAATCGTACACCTCTTTGGTAGTGCGTATGTTGCCTTTGTAATGTACTTTACCCAAGCCTAATAATGGTAAGGACATGTGCGCTAGTGGAGCTAAATCGCCCGAAGCACCCAGGCTTCCCTGTGTGTATATTACGGGTAATATGTTATTGTTATACATGTATAACAAACGCTCAACAGTAACTAATTGTACACCACTATTACCATACGATAAACCTTGTATTTTCAACAGCAACATTAGTTTTATTATTTCCAAAGGTACACTATCGCCAGTGCCACAAGCATGAGATTTTACTAAGTTTTCTTGTAATTTAATTAATTCATTATTGGGAATAACAGTGTTGCATAATGAACCAAAACCTGTGTTAATACCATAAATAGGTGAATTGTTTTTTTTAATTTTTTGTTGCAAATACGTATAACCGTCTATTATTTTTTCCTTAGCATTATCAGTTAGTCCTATTTTGGCATTAGTTTCTATAATGCTTGCAATAGCTTGTAGCGTTAGGGTTTCGGTGGTGGATATTAAATACATAAATACTTAAATATTATAGTTTTAAAAAATTAATAAGTTGCTGCATGGTTAATGTTTGTTGCTCGGCAGTGGCTAAGTTTTTTATTTTAATAATGCCTTGTGTTATTTCATCACTGCCTATCATAGCGGCATAGGGTATGTTTTTATCATCAGCATATTTTATTTGCTTACCCATTTTTACTGTATCGGGGTATAGCTCTGCATTTATGCCATTATCACGCAGTTGAGCTATCAACTGTAAGCAGTGTAAAGCCTCGGTAGCACCATAGTTTGTAAATAATATACGTGTACTTTCGGGATTGGTAGTTGGAAACAAATTAAGTTCCAATAACACATCATATATTCTATCGGCCCCAAACGATACACCTACGCCCGACATTCCTTTTAGTCCAAATACTCCCGTAAGGTCGTCGTAGCGTCCACCGCCACATATACTACTTTTAAAGTCGGTACGACTATCGTTTACTTTTACCTCCATAATAGCTCCTGTGTAATAGTTTAAGCCACGTGCAAGAGTTATGTCTAATTCTAATGTGCATTTTTTTAAACCCAGTGTAGTTACATGGTTTAAAATAAATTCTATTTCTTCAATGCCTTTTTTGCCAATGTCTGATTGTGCTAAATATTTTTTTAGGAACGCTAATTTATCGGTGGTAGTACCAGTAAAATCGAGCAATGGAGTTATGGCTTTTATACTTTCGGGCAAAATGTTTTTGTCTGCCAATTCTTTTAATACACCTTCTTTACCTATTTTATCTAGCTTGTCTATGGCTACTGTTATGTCTATAATATTGGCTTCGGCATTGGCTATTTGTGCTATGCCAGTAAGTATTTTACGGTTATTGAGTTGTACAGTAGCGCTTAAATCCAAATCAAAAAAAACGTTATCAAACAAAGTAATAAATTCTACTTCGTTTAATAAACTGTTACTTCCTATACTATCGGCATCGCATTGGTAAAACTCACGGTAACGCCCTTTTTGTGGTCTATCGGCACGCCATACAGGTTGTATTTGGTAACGTTTGAATGGAAATGTAATACTATGCTGGTTCATTACTACATAACGTGCAGTAGGCACGGTAAGGTCGTAACGCAGGGCTTTTTCGCTAATGTGAGTAAGTGCTTTTTTGCTATTTTTTTCGTTTAATATATCTTGCGGAGTATCTTTTAAATAATCGCCACTGTTTAGTATTTTAAATATAAGTTGGTCTCCTTCATCGCCGTACTTACCTGTAAGTGTAGCAAGGGTTTCCATGGCAGGTGTTTCTATTTGCATAAAACCCATTCTATTAAAATGCTTACGAATAGTATTAAACAAATAATTGCGATTTAACATTTCTTGTGTTCCAAAATCGCGTGTTCCTTTGGCTAGTGTTGGTTTGCTCATGTATTGTGTTGGTTGTAATAATTCAGTTGATGTTTTAAATAAAAGGAAAATTAATTTATTTACTCAGTAAAAATACGGCTTCCGTTTTTAATAATGGTAAATGTTTAATGATAATACTCCATACTTGTAAGTTTTCAATGTGGTCATAATCATGCGCAAGTTTATTTATAGTATCCACAACCTTTCTAACATTGCTAGTAGCTATTTCGGGCATATGTTTTAATAACGAATTCATGGCTTTGCTAGCAGTAATAAGTTTTGTTTCATAGCAACTCACACTAATAAATTAGTATCATACAACGAAAATATTTTTTCTGCACCAATATAATTTTCAATATTTCTAATTCTTGTAATTATATTTTTTAGCTGATTTTTTTTATATTATTATCCATAAATAGAAAATTTGTTTGCGTTTAATTTACTGTTGATATAAGAGTTTTTTATATGAGAGTTTAATAAAAATTCACCTTACCAGTTTTAATATCGTACATAGCACCTACTAGTTTTACTTGTCCAGTGTTTTCTAGCTCTCTAATAATAGGGCTTTCGGCACGTATACGCTCTATAGTAAGATGTACATTATTGGTCGAAACTTTATTTACAAACTCCATATTATCGCCATCTCTGTTAAGCGTTATTGTTTCCTCGGCAAGTACTGCAGGTTGTATTTTATTTAGTACTGCAGTAAGATTACCCATTTTTATATTGTTACAAGCACCTGCAATAGCCCCGCACTTGGTATGCCCCAACACTACTACTAACTTAGTACCCACTATTTTGGTAGCAAACTCCATACTGCCAAGTATATCCTCGTTAAGTATATTGCCCGCCACACGCACGCTAAATATATCTCCCAGCCCAAGGTCAAATACATGTTCGGTAGTGGTGCGTGAGTCTATACAGCTAAGTACTACTGCTATAGGGCTTTGCGAGGTAGCTGTGGCATTCATTTGTTGTTTTAAATATTTTTCGGTAGTAGTACCATTTATAAATCTATCATTTCCTTTTTGTAATATAGCTAGCACATCGTTAGGCGATAATTTTTGTTGTGTTTCTTTATCAAATACATCCGTAAATGTTATGTGGTCGTTTATTTTTTTGTGTTGTACAACAGCTGTTATTCGCTGTCCTATAATGTTTAGTTTAATATTTTTGTTTTTACTTATGGTGTGCTCAAAATCGTAAATAACTTCCAACACATCATAATCTATAAAATCGCAATCGCTTGCATCTATTACTACTTTGCTATCGTTGGCTAATGCCCCTAATGTTTCTTTAAGCTTACCTTTATTTAAAAACGAAAGCTGATTAGCCAATTTTATTTTTATCGTTTCTTCGCCATGGGTGCTGTCTTTATCTATATCAAACGGATTTTTATAATTAATTTTTAGCAAATAATACACACATATTGCTAAGCCTATAAGTACTCCCACTAGCAAATCGGTAAACAATATAGCGGTAATAGTTATAAGAAAAGGGATAAATTGATTTGAGCCTTTGCGATACATTTTTTTAAACAAAAGCGCATTTGCCAATTTGTAACCCGTATATATAAGTATTGCCGCTAATGATGCTAACGGAATACGATTTAATATATCTCGCAAGAAAAATACACTTATTAATAATAAACCACCGTGCAACACTGCCGACCATTTGCTTCTTGCGCCTGCCTCAATGTTTACTGAACTTCGCACAATAACAGACGTTACGGGTAAGCCACCAAGTAAGCCCGAAAAAATGTTACCCACTCCTTGCGCTACTAACTCGCGGTTAGGCGATGCAAGACGTTTTTCAGGGTCAAGGTTAGTAACTGCCTCTAGGTTAAGCAATGTTTCCAAACTTGCTACTATAGCTATTGTAACGGCAACTATCCATACCTGAGTATTAGTAATAGACGAAAAATTAGGAAACGTAACAAACGATGCTGGATTAGTAATAATAGGAATACTAACTAAATGCGAGGCTTGTATAATTAAATTGGGCGCAAATAGTTTGTACAATTCATTCATAACAACTCCTAACATTACAATAAATAATGATGATGGAAAAAACTTATATTTTTTTAATGGTGTTTTGTTCCAATATACTAGCACAACTATAGATAGTACAGAAATTAAAACTGCACCCAACGAAAGAGAATTAAATGCTGTTAAAAGCTCCGAAAATGTATTTTCGCCATCAGCCTGAAAAAACGAAAA
>JACMRI010000179.1 GCA_014376525.1 Bacteroidia bacterium
AAAAAAAATGCACAAAACAAAATATGCACTACAAGGCACAGGTTATTTTGTAAAACTATTTATCGCTCAACATCCGCTATGCGTTAGGCTTAAAGCACTTGGTAGTACTAACGTACACGCATTGTTGTGCGACCCCGAATTGTTTATTACGCTTAACATTACTACACTTTCGGGAGTGTTGTGTAATTCATTTTACGACCTTAAACCTACCACCACTTATGCGGTATATAGTACTGATGTATTTACACGTTTAGAAATCCGTAACCAAAAACACACTGTTACCAAGCTATCTTTAAACACTGTTATTCGCACCGATTATTTATTTGCACCTACACATCAGATACACTATGTACCATTTAATTTTAAAGGTTTAATGGTGCTAGAACACGACAAAGGAAGTTTTGGCTACGCTACATTACCTCATTATTTTGAGCCTACATTTGCATTCCATTTTGAATTGTTAACCCTGCCACAACTACCACAACCGTTTGTAAAAACAATACGTGTAAATGGGCAACTACTTCGGTTTAAAAAACCCAATACCTTAAATTATGGTATGCAAGTTTTTTGTATTTAAAACGTTATAAAACCCGCACATTTGCAATTTTTTGTACAAAAATTAAGTGCTATGATAGTACAAACTGAAAAATTAAAATAAGCAAAAAGAAGGTATTTATAAATGAAAAGTTGCTATTTTAACAAATGTTGAATCTAAGTTCAAAAATTAACCTTAAAATCAAATATAATCATTTATAATTCATACATTATAGCATATTTTTTAAAATTAAACATTGTTTAATTAATAGTACAACAACTCTTTAATTCAGCCTATTGCCTATTATTTTATTTACTACATCGTAAAATTGTATTGGCGGATAGGTACGCCAATCTATATCGTTTAGTTTTCCGCCCATGTTTATGTAGCTGTCTATGTTGGCGGTGTTCATTTCGGCAATTACGTGTGGTCTAAAATTTACAAATGCTATCCAGCCATCGTTTACGTCGTCTAACCATTCTTCGTAATAGGCGACATCACTTGGGTGAAAGTTTAATACGTTTTCACCTATTACAATGTATTTATCTATTCCGTGTTGTTGTAGTTGGTCTATCACTTCTCTTTTTAGTAGCATTATATCGTTGCTTAGCGCATCGTTCCATTCTCCTATCAGTTCTATTATAGCGCATTTTTTATCATAATCTACGTATAATATTTTTAGGTATAAGGTTTCACTACCCATATCGTCCCACTGTGGGTGTATTACAAAGTTATAAATGTGGTTAGTGTATTCAAACTCGCTGTATTCACGGTTGTAAAACGGCGACAAGGCATCGTCTTGCGCATTGTAATAATGTTGCCAATTGTAGTGTGGTTCAAGGTTGTGCATACTTTTTATATGGTGGCTTTATTCCAATTATTTATAAGTGTAGTTAGTTGAGGCGTTTAATTTTGTATGTGTGCGTTGTAGGTTTGATTTAAAATTTACATTAATTTATAACGAGTGTTATAATTATTTATCAATAACGCCCTGGTTAATATTTATATAATAGAGAAATTTTCTTAAATATTATTTTTTAATTTATATTAACTTATTTTTTGGCATAAGTAAGTACATCATCGGCAGTTATTTTTTTATCGCACAATATTATTAAGCGTTCTATGATATTGCGTAATTCACGAATATTACCAGTCCAATTATATTTTTTTAATTCGTCTAATGCTTTGTTATCTATGGCTTTAGGAGCAATACCGTGGTCGTTGCATATTTGTTCCATAAAATGATTTACCAGCAAAGGTATGTCGCTTACACGGTCGTTAAGGGCTGGTACTTTTATAAGTATAACTCCAAGGCGATGAAACAAATCTTCTCTAAAATTTCCGTTTTCTATTTCTTTTTGCAAGTCTTTGTTGGTAGCGGCCAGTACACGTACATTTACTTTTATTTCTTTATCGCCGCCTACACGTGTTATTTTATTTTCTTGCAATGCACGTAGTACCTTGGCTTGTGCGCTTAGGCTCATATCGCCTATTTCGTCAAGAAAAAGTGTACCGCCTTCGGCTAGTTCAAATTTACCTTTGCGTTGAGCCACAGCCGATGTAAAAGCACCTTTTTCGTGTCCAAATAATTCGCTTTCTATTAACTCTGCAGGTATTGCTGCACAGTTTACCTCTATTAATGGTGCGTCGCATCTATTGCTTTTTTCGTGCAATTGGCGAGCAACCAATTCTTTACCAGTACCGTTAGGCCCAGTTATAAGTACACGTGCATCGGTTACGGCTACGCGGTTTATCATTTCTATTACTTTTAATATTAGGTCGCTTTCGCCCACTATGTGCGAGGTTCCTTTTATTATTTTCTTTTTTAGTTGTTTGGTTTCTTTTACTAACGATGTTTTATCCAAAGCATTGCGAAGCGTTACTAGCAGCCGGTTTAAATCCAAGGGTTTTTGTATAAAATCATACGCACCGTGTTTTACTGCTTCTACCGCTGTTTCAATAGTACCATGCCCGCTCATCATTATTATGGCTACATCAAGGTCTTCTTTGTGTAGCTTTTGCAATAGTTCCATACCGTCCATTTTGGGCATTTTTATATCGCATAATACCGCATCGTACTTATCGGCTATTATTTTGTTGTAGCCTTCTAAGCCGTCGGCAGCTTCGGTTATTTCGTGTTTTTCGTATTCCAATATATCGCGTAGTGCATTGCGTATACTTTTTTCGTCGTCTATAATTAATATTTTACTCATTGGTGGTATGTAGAAAAAAAAAAGATGTTGATTAAATTGTTGTGTTTTTAAATAAAGGTACAGTACTGCAAGGTTCGCCGTACATAATGCTTTTAGCTATAGGTGTAAGCAAACGTACTAACTCGGTGTATGCAATAAGCGGAATATTTTTATCTCCACAACCTTTTATTACTATGCGTTTTCCTGCATATTCTGCTATGTTTAACTCTTGTAATTTACGTAAATAAATAGCCTGTTCTATACTTGCTAAAGTACCTACTTGTACTGTTTTTGCATAAGGTTGTAATGCTATTGTAAGCAACATATATGCCCATGTAGGTACTATTGCATCGGCGGTGTTATCTATCGTTATATGATGGTTGGTATAGGCGGTCCAGTCGGTTGTTTTTAATTGTTCTCTAAAATCTTTTTCGCGTAAGATGAGTTCTTCGTACAAAAAATCTTTTATATATAGCACACTACGTGGTTCTGTACCATACCACTCTTCTAAGTCTATAGTTACTAAGCCACTTGATGCTACTTTATTGGTAATAATGTCGTTTTCCATGATGTTAAAATGCTGCCATAAGTAAGTCTATTTCGGTGTAAGGTAAACCAAACATTTGACCTATGTATTTGTTAGTAAGTACTCCATTATAGGTATACAAGCCATTGCGTACACCTGCATCTACTCGCAACATATTTTCCAAACCACCTTCTTCGCCTATATAATTGAGTATGGGCATAAACACATTGCTTAAAGCGTGCGATGCTGTTTTGGGTACACGAGATGCTATGTTGGGTACGCAGTAATGAATTACACCATACTTACGAAATGTTGGTTTTTGATGATTAGTTACCTGCGATGTTTCAAAGCAACCGCCTTGATCTATGGCTACATCAATAATAACCGAACCGTTTTTCATATTTTCTACCATACCTTCGGTAACTACGCAAGGTGCACATCCTACTTTGTTGCGCAATGCTCCTATGGCTACATCGGCCGTAGATAGTGCGTTGGCAAGCTCGGTAGGGTTAAGTACTGAGGTAAATATTTTTTGTCCTAAGTTATTTTGTAATCTGCGCAATCGACTTATCGAATTATCAAATACTTTAATACTTGCACCTAAGCCTAGTGCCGCACGAGCAGCATTTTCGCCTACTGTACCTGCGCCTATTATTACCACTTGTGTGGGTGCAACACCGCTAATGCCTCCAAACATAGCCCCTACACCACCATTGCCCGTACTCATTTGTTCGGCTGCTATAAGTATGGATGTGTTGCCTGCTATTTCGCCAATGGCACGTATTACAGGAAAGCACCCGTCATCGTCCATTATGTTTTCGTAAGCTATTGCGTTTATTTTTTTATCTAATAATGCTCTAAAATAAGCAGTGTTTTGTACGCTTAAATTAAGTGCCGATATTATGGTTTGCTTGCGTTGCAGGAGTACAATTTCGTCTTCGTTTACGGGTGCAACTTTTAGTATTAAATCGGCCTTAAATACGGCTTCGGCGCTATATGCTATTTCGGCCCCTGCCTCACTATAATCTTTGTCTTGGAAGCTAGAATTTAAGCCTGCACCAGTTTCTACTAATACTCTGTGTCCGTTGCTAACCAATACAATTACGGCTTCGGGTACAAGTGCTACACGGTTTTCTTGGTAGGAGGTTTCTTTAGGAATCCCTATAAACAATGCACCTCGCTTGCGTGCTACCTCTAACATTTCTTCCTGTGGCAATAGTCCGCTGCTTTTTGCCAAATTGCTTAATAATTCCTTTGAAATTTGCATAAGTTGTTTGTATAATGTATTTGCTATAAAATTACCAAATACTTTGTAACTAGCACCATTGTTTTACTACAATTTAACCAACGCTAATTACTTAACTATACCTTACTTCAACAATCTATAATTAGTAGGGTAATAATTATTTAAACGATTACCCAAATTCTTTATCCACCCCAATCCTACGTGTTGGTAAGTAAGTAATATCCAGCCTTTGGGAGCGTTGGGTAATGTAAAATTGTTTTTGCGTAAATAGGTTAAAGCAGTTTCCAAATCAACATCTACAGTGTTGAATTTAGTGGGAGAGCGTATGCTCATAGCCCAATCGTGGTTGGGTATAAGGTCGTTGCCCACTAATTCTCCAATACACAATCCTGCTTTTTTTATATACAGTTGCTTGCTTATTTTTTGTAGCAATGGCAAGCGTTCAGCAGGAAATTGATGCAGACCATTGGCATAGTTAAATACGTTACTTTGGTCGTCAATATAATTAGTTAACGTAGCACTTGTTTTTTTATCTAATGCTTTAAACACATCGTTTGTACGGTTTTTACTGCTGTATTGTTCCGTATAGTCTTCGTCGTTATTTTTGCGAAAGCAAGCTATATAAAACCCTTCGCCCTTGGTTAAATGTGGCATACAGCGGTAGCCGTGTGCTTGGTACGTGGCAGATTGTGTGTGTGTGATGCCCCAATTATCCTCAATTAAAAGCGGAATACTGCTAAAACCCATGGCTATAATTTGGTCGGCAATGGTTTCGTTTTCGGCAGTAGAGTAGGAGCAGGTGCTGTATATAAGTAATCCGTTAGGGGCAAGTGTAGGTGCTAAATCGTGTAAGATGCGCTGTTGGCGTTGGTTACATAGGTTTACATTTTCTTCGCTCCAGTGGTCAAGCGCAGCTATATCTTTTCTAAATAAACCGCTACCGCTACAGGGCGCATCTATTACTAGTACGTTAAATGTGTTTGCTAATGCCGTAAAATGTGTAGTGTCGTTGTTGGTTATAATGTGGTTACTATGCCCCCATTTGGTGGTGTTTTCGAGCAATACCGATACTCGTGTTTTTATTACTTCGTTTGATACCAATACTGAATTAGCATTTAATACCGATAATAAATGCGTTGATTTACCACCGGGAGCAGCGCAGGCATCAAGTACAGTTAGTGTATCGGTAGGTGTAGTAAGTTGTTGTAATGCCCAACCTACAAGCATTGAACTAGCTTCTTGCACATAATATGCACCGGCGTGCCACAATGGATCGTGTGCAAAAAACGGACGCTCGCTCAAGTATCTTGCTTGTGTAGACCACGCTACGGGCGCATTAGTAGTGGAGGGAGTTAATTTATGGGGATTGTACCTTATGCTTGTAAGTGGTTTGGAATCGTGTGCCTCGGTTAATGCAACTGTATCTATATTATGGGTATTGAGGTCAGCTATAAGATGGGCAGGTAGGGTCATTTAATTTGGTAATTGTTTTATTTTTATATTGTTGTTTAGTTCGTATTTCTATAATGTGTGTTCTAAGGCTTAATTGGTTAATATAATTGTGTTGGTTTAGCGTCTAAAATATTATATTTCACATTTGTTATCTAAACTATTTCACTTACAGTTTCGGTAAATTCCATACCAAACACCTCATTAAGTTCAGCTAATATTGGGTTATATAATACTGGAATGGTTGGCATGTGTACGCCTGTAGTTTTGCCAAACTTACCTTGCAAGCATAACTTAGTAGCTATAGCAAGCGGTAAGCCTACTGTTTCTGCCATTGCGGTGTGTATTTGGTTAGTACCTATACGTGCTAATGACGACTGTAAATTATATTTTTTGCCTTTAAGTGTGTATTCAAATGCGTGGTGCATTACAATACGGTCTAAATCGGTTTTATTCAATTTCCATTTTACTTCCAGCAACGATTGTAAAATTTGGGCAGGCGTACCCTTTGTTGTTTTAAGTTTAGCGGTACTTTCTAAGTCCAACCAAGCTATCATTTTACTTACTTGGCTGGTGCTGTTGTGCCCGCATTTTTTTATAAAATTAGCTAAGGTAATATCGCGTAAAAATGATTGTGTAAAGTCCACAACACGCATTTTATTTGCTTCTTCTATTACAAAGCTATCATCGGTTAAGCCTAGTTGTACCAATACATTCCACGCTTTGCAATAGTTTTTTTCGCGCATTGTGCCACGTACTACGGTTTGTGCTTTGGTTAAACCATAAGGCACAATATAGCTTAATGAATCTCTGTTGGCGTACACATCAAAATTGCCTAGTTTTTTTATGTTGAGTTGTTCGGCTTCGGCAAATAAATTGGTGTAGTTAATGTATTTTACTTTTCCGTTCAATAAATATTTGGCAGTAGCTTGCCCTGCAAGTATCACGTTACGTGGGTTCCACGAAAACTTGTAGCCCCAAGGGTTGTCGTTGCATTGTGGTGCAACTAATCCTCCGCAGTACGATTTAAAACTTGTTATTGTAGCTTTTTGCGCATGCAAATGGTCTATTATTTTCATAGCACTCATGTGGTCTATTCCAGGGTCTAGGCCACATTCGTTTATAAATAACAAGCCAGCTTTTTTTACATCATCATTAAGGGCTTTCATTTCGGGCGATATGTACGAAGCTGTTATTAAATTCTTTTTTAGCTGTAAGCAATTTATTGCTACGCTTGTATGTAGGTGCGCAGGCAACATAGACACTACTATCGTACTATTTTTTATAGCCTTAGCAAGTGCGGTTGCATTGGTTATATCTAACTGTAAAGCTTTGCCTGCCGCATGTTTATTTATTTTTTGTTGTGCCAATTCAAGGTCGGCATCGGCAACAGTAACGCTTGCGTGTAGTTCTTTGGCGTGGTTAAGCATATAGCTTATCAATACGCTCGATGAACGTCCTGCTCCTATAATAAGTATGTTGTTGGTATTCATCGTTGTATTATTAATTCCCCTCTTAGGGTATACTTTTTAAGGTGGGATAAATTTTGTAGTTGTTGAGAATTAGTGTATTCCCATTATGTGTGGAGATAATGCATTGCCATGACTCCATACTTAATTATAATTTTAATAAATAAGTACCATAACCGCTTTTGGTAAGCGGTTGTGCTATGGTGTGCAGTTGCGCTTGTGTTATGTAACCCATGCGGTAAGCAACTTCTTCTATACAGCCAATTTTTAAGCCTTGACGCTCTTCTATTACTTGTACAAATTGTCCTGCTTGCATTAGCGATGCAAATGTACCTGTATCTAACCACGCAGTACCTCTATCCATAATACTTACACCTAATTTACCTTGTGCCAAATATACTTTGTTTACATCAGTAATTTCGTATTCGCCACGTGCCGATGGTTTTAACTCTTTGGCTATTTTTACTACACTATTATCATAAAAATATAACCCAGGTACTGCATAGTTTGATTTTGGCACTACTGGCTTTTCCTCAATAGATAGGGCAATGTTGTTTTCGTCAAACTCAACTACACCATAGCGTTCGGGGTCGCTTACATGGTAAGCAAACACTACACCACCTACAGGCTTGTGTAGCTTTTGTAATTGTCGACCTAAGCCTCCACCATAAAAAATGTTATCACCTAATATTAATGCAACTTCATCATTGCCAATAAACTTTTCGCCTATTACAAATGCTTGTGCAAGTCCGTTGGGTATGGATTGTTCTTCATAGCTAAACTTGCAACCTATGGTTTCGCCAGTGCCCAATAGTTTTTTAAAATTAGGCAAGTCTTGTGGAGTACTTATTATTAATATCTCGTTAATACCTGCCATCATCAATACCGATAGTGGGTAGTATATCATAGGTTTGTCGTACACTGGCATAAGTTGCTTACTTACTGCAAGTGTTAAGGGGTGTAAGCGTGTGCCACTTCCGCCTGCTAATATTATTCCTTTCATTGTGTATTTTTAATTTATGTATTAAAACTATGTGCTGATTTAAACTTTTGCAAAGTTGTTAAAAAAAATTGCAATTAAAAATGATATCAATGTATACATCAACTTTATAATTATAACAAAAGGTGTAGTATAAATTATGATTTTACCTTTACACTCAAAAATAAGCAATGAGGCGCTTCAAAATCAATGTGCTTCCAACCAATTTACTCCTGTGCCTGTTTCTACATCAAGTGGCACGCTTAACGTTACGGCGTTACTCATGCAATTTTTTACCAATGCTTTTACTTGCTCTAATTCGGGCGTGTAGCAGTCAAACACCAACTCATCGTGTACTTGCAATACTAACTTTGTACGTAAGTTTAATGCAAGTAATTGCTGTTGTATTTTTATCATTGCTAGTTTTATAATATCGGCACTTGAGCCTTGTATAGGTGCGTTTATGGCATTGCGTTCGGCATAGCCACGTACTACTGCATTGCTGGCGTTTATATCTTTTAAATACCTACGTCTACCAAGTATAGTTTCTACGTAACCATTGGCACGAGCGCCTTGTATAGTGTTGGTCATATAATCTTGTATGGCAGGATATTTATTAAAATAACTTTCTATTATTTCTTTGGCTTCAGTGCGAGGTATGTTTATACGTTCGCTTAATCCAAATGCACTTATACCGTATATAATACCAAAGTTTACAGTTTTGGCTTTGCTGCGCATTTCTTTAGTAACCTCCTCAATGGTTACTCCCCATACTTTTGCAGCAGTAGCGGTATGTATGTCCACACCTGATGCAAATGCTTCAATCATATTTTGTTCGTTTGCAAGTGCTGCTATTATGCGTAATTCTATTTGCGAATAATCGGCCGAGAGTATAACATTTTCGGGGCTACTGGCAGTAAATGCTTTGCGAATTTCTTGCCCACGTGGTGTACGCACAGGTATATTTTGCAAGTTAGGATTGTTGCTACTTAGCCTTCCTGTAGCGGCTACAGCTTGGTTAAACGAGGTGTGAATTTTTTTTGTAGTGGAGTTTACCATTATTGGCAAGGCATCTACGTAGGTATTTTGTAGTTTTACTAATTCTCTGTAATCTAGTATTTTGGCTATAATTGGGTGCTTGTGTTCTAGTTTAGATAGTATTTCCTCGCCTGTAGCATATTGTCCTGTTTTAGTTTTTTTGGCTTTGGGGTCTATCTTTAATTTATCAAATAATATTTCGCCCAATTGTTTTGGCGACGCTATGTTGAATGTTGATGTTTCTGCAAGTGTGTATATTTCTTGCGCTATTATTTTTATTTCGTCGGTTAGCGTTGCGCTTATGGTGTGTAATGCTGCTGAATCTAACGTTATACCATTCATCTCTACTTGCGCCAGCACTGATACTAAAGGCATTTCTACAGTTGTAAATAATTCCATTGCATTACTTTCTACCAACATTGGATAAAAAATATTTTTTAATTGCAAGGTAATATCTGCATCTTCGGCAGCGTATTCGGTTATTGCATCAAGCGCAACAGTGCGCATATTGCCTTGTTCGGCACCTTTTTTACCTATGAGTGTTTCTATTTTAATAGGCGAATAATTTAAATACGTTTCGGCTAATATGTCCATACCGTGGCGCATATCGGGTTGTAGTAGGTAATGCGCTATCATGGTATCAAACATTGGTAAGCACATGGTTACTCCATATTTACTCAATACTTGGTAATCGTATTTTATGTTTTGTCCTATTTTTAATTTGGTAGTATCTTCTAACAACGGTTTTAATTGCGCCACTAAAGCCATTGCCTCTTGTTTATTTTCACTCACAGGAATATAGTATGCCACCTTAGCCTGCATAGCTATAGATATTCCCACCAACTCGGCATTTATGGCATTAATGCTGGTGGTTTCAGTATCAATACTAAATTCAGCACAGGCGTTTAATTCGGTAATTAATTTGGCTAATAAGGCCGGAGTGTTTATTAAAATATAATTATGGGTAGTAGTTGCTGCGGTTTCATAACTAGGCGCAACGCTAAACAAATCGGGTTCTTCTTCCGTTTCTAC
Source organism: Bacteroidia bacterium (assembly GCA_014376525.1). Lineage (GTDB taxonomy): Bacteria > Bacteroidota > Bacteroidia > UBA4408 > UBA4408 > JACMRI01. The sequence continues at coordinate 10,467 of JACMRI010000179.1, forward strand.
TTTTGCTACAGTTGGGTTAAACAAATCGGGCGATGTGGCTACAAACTCTGCTTTAGCAGGCGTTACCACAGCATCGTCTCCTAATACGCGTCTCAGCAAATTACGAAATTCTAGTTCTTCAAACAGTTCTTGTACTGCTTCTTTGTTGGGTGGCGTGTACGTAAAACTCTCTTCATGAAACTCGCAAGGCACATTTACATTAATGGTAGCAAGGCGTTTGCTTAGGAATGCTTGTTCTTTGTTGTCCACAACCTTTTCTTTCATTTTACCTGTTAGCTTGTCGGTATTTTCGTACAAGCCTTCCATTGAGCCATATTCTTTAATAAATTTCATAGCTGTTTTTTCGCCCACGCCAGGTATGCCAGGTATGTTATCGGCGGCATCGCCCATAAGCCCCAGTATATCTATTACTTGCATACAATTGTCTATTTCAAAACGCTTGCATATTTCGGCTATACCCATTTTTTCGGCACCATTGCCCATACGTGCGGGCTTGTACATTTTTATACGTTCGGTTACCAATTGTCCAAAATCTTTATCGGGTGTCATCATAAATATTTCGTCAAAACCTAATGCTTCCGCCTGTTGTGCTAGTGTACCTATTATGTCATCGGCTTCATAGCCATCTATGCCTATAAACGGAATATTCATAGCCTCCACAATGCGCTTAACGTAAGGTAATGCCGTAGCCAAATCATCGGGCATGGCTTCGCGGTGGGCTTTGTAGGCTTCAAACTCTATGTGGCGCTCGGTAGGTGCAGCGGTATCGGTTACTACGGCTATGTGTGTAGGTTTTTCGTTTTTAAGTACATCGAGCAATGTATTAGTAAAACCAAACATTGCAGAGGTATTCAGTCCTTTGCTATTTACTCTGTGGTTGTTAGCAAATGCAAAATAAGCACGATACACGAGTGCCATATTATCAAGTAAAAAAAGTTTTTTCATAAGGTAATTTTAAGTTAATTGTAATTATATACTATTATACCGCTTTAAGCGACAAGTCTAAACTTTTTATGCTATGTGTAAGCGCACCAACCGATATATAATCTACACCAGTAGCAGCGTAAGCGGCTATGGTTTCTTCGGTTATGCCACCACTGGCTTCGGTTTGGTAGCGTTTGTTTATAAGTGCTAATGCTTCTGTTATTTGCGCAGGCGTAAAGTTATCCAACATTATGCGTTGCACATTACCAACTGCTAGTACTTGTTGCACTTCGTTTAGGTTGCGTGTTTCTATTTCAATATCCAGTTTTAAATTATTATTGGCAATATACGCATTGGCTTTATTTATAGCAATAGCAATGCCTCCAGCATAATCTACATGGTTATCTTTAAGCATAATCATATCATATAATCCAAAACGGTGGTTGTGCCCGCCACCTATTAGTACTGCTTGTTTTTCTAGCAAACGCATATTGGGCGTGGTTTTGCGAGTATCAAGCAGTTTACAATTAGTGCCTTTTACCAGTTGTACAAAATGCTGTGTACGTGTAGCTATACCGCTCATACGTTGCATAATATTAAGTACTAAACGCTCGGCTTTTAATATACTTTGTGCGCTACCACTTACATACAGGGCTATGTCTCCATATTTTACGGTATCGCCATCGTGTATAAGTACTTCTACGTGTAGTTGGTCATCAACTTGTTTAAATACTTCTAACGCTACATTTACACCTGCTAATATTCCATTGTCTTTTACTAAAAGTTTGGCTTTGTTTATACTATTATTGGGTACGCAAGCCAGTGAGGAGTGGTCGCCTGTACCCACATCTTCTCTTAGTGCCTCGGCTATAAATTGGGTGGTTGTCATTTTTAAGTATTGAGATGTGAGTAGTTAGAAAGGGGGATTGATTAGATGCTTACTTTGCCTATTGATAGATATTTGAATGCTGTATATTAAAAGTCTTTATTGGCAGTTAATTTTATGTAATGTTTGCATAATTTTCAAATTAACACATCATCAAATTTTCAAATTGTCGGAAGCCTCCTCCAAACAATACTCAAACACTCCTCGCCAGTTTTTCCAAATACTATTTTCGCTAAGGGTTTCGTTGTGCCACAGGCTTATAAATGTGCCTTGCACGTGTTTGGTTTCCTTTACTAACTGCGCTATAGTGTGCTTAGCTTCATCTATTGATAATTTTTGATATAAATGTAAAGTGGCTTCCATTACCTGAAATGGGTGTATACGTAGTTTTGTTTCCGATTCCAAATCTAAATCATAAAACAAAAACGGAGTGCATGTACCTGCTCTAAAGCCTGGTTGCTGGGCAAATCCCATGGAGTAATCGTCTTTAAAATCTTCGAGTAACAACCTGCGATACGTTTCGGGAAATTGTAATTTTAAAAAATGCTGTCGGCTTGCAGTTAAATAACGATGTGTAACTCTTTCCAACGATTTTTTTTCTCGTGCCAAATAACGTTCCTCTGTGTTGCTACCGTACGAAGGGTGGAGCCCAACAGTAGAAACATCGGCAATAGATTTTATGAGCGATTGAAACGATTTATTTTTAATTGATAAATTAGTGTCGTACTGCCCATAATGGCCCACCAAAAAAAAGAAAATAACTTTAGTATTGTGTTTTTTATGTTGTGCGTGTATGTATTCGTAAGTGTTGTAAGGGTCGTTACTCATGCCTGCAAACACCCTAAAACGCTCCGTTAGTTGCTTTACATCTAAGTGTACTACATCGCGCACTAACGATAGCGTACTGCGTATCAACCCCTTGTGTAAGTATGCATAGGCATTATCAATATCAATGGTAGAAATATATTCGTAGCCACGATTCTTATACTTTAAAGTTGGAAATTTATCTAGCAACACCCCCTGCAACTGCATTATCCAACGGTCTACTACGGCCAATTGCAAAAAATTATTTTGAAACGCCAATGTATTTTGCGGGTGAAATCTATCGTGATTATCTCGTATAGTTGGCAAATACTCTTCGTAACGGCTTATCATATAAAATACACATGCAAACAAATCGTATGGCAGTGTAGCATTTGCCGATGTGCCAAAAAACATAGGCGTACCGCTATGCGAAGCCACTTTTATAGTTTGTTCGTTTATACCTGTTTCTTTTAATAATCCGTGCGGAAACAACATTATTTCAATATCAGTACCTGCGGTGCGCGAGTAATTAAGTTTGGCAAGTGCAGTTGTGTTGTTGTACTCGTCTATACTGTTGGTGGTTTTATATTCTATACCCAAAAAATCATTAAAAATAAAATTTAAGGTGTAGCGCAATCGGTTAGTTATGTGTGGCGTGTATATGAGTAGCATTGCGCAAGTGTAAGGGTATATTTATTTGGCTAAAATAATCAATATTTTACAAAAATGGCAAAGTGATAATAGTTACTTTAAATCATTTTATACCTGTTTAAAACAAATTTTTTTCGACAAGAAAATAATAATTTCTAAATTTTATTTATACTTATAAGCAATATTAATAATTAAAAAATATTGACATGCAAAATTTTACTCAACTCAACTCAACACGCTCAGTTACCAAACCTGATGTATTATTTAACAAAATAAGACTAGTTACATACTCTGCAGCAAATAATGCTATACAGAATATAACATACAGCATACAACGCACTAGTGTTATTGTAGTTATACTATTTTCAGTATGGTTGTTGAGCGGAGCCGAAGCGCAAGCCCAAAACAACGTAGGTATAGGTACCACCACACCCAATAGTAAAGCTATATTAGAACTAAAAGCTACCGACAAAGGTTTTATAGCACCACGCCTCACTACAGTGCAAATGCTTGCCATAGCACCCACTGCTACCGAAAGTGCGCTACTTATTTATAACACAGATAGTAGTTGCTATCATTTTTATAATGGTACGGCATGGAAAAACCTTTGCAACAAGCAAAGCCTTGATAGTGCTGCTATAAATAAACTTATTAAAAACTATTTAAACAGCAACGCCACCACCATCATAAATATACTTAAAGGCGACACTTCACTGTTTAACTATACAAACATCAACAACGCCGTAATAAACATACTTAAAGTGGATACTAGTATTACCAACGTAGCCATTATAAATAACGCCAATATAAACCTACTTAAGGTAGATACTAGTACTACCAATGTAGCTACTATAAATAACGCCAACATAAACCTACTTAAGGTAGATACTAGTATTACCAATGTAGCCATTATTAACAACGCCAACATAAATCTACTTAAGGTAGATACTAGTACTACCAACGTAGCCATTATAAATAACGCAGTAATAGACAGCGCTCAAGTAAATTATATAACGGCTAACAATGGTAACTTTAGTACCCTAAACGTAGGTGGGCAAAATATACTACAAACCATAACCGACAGCATAGCTATGCAAGCATGGCTAACAAAGGGTAACATAGCTACTAATAATTATAAGTTAGGAACGCTAAATGCGCGCGACCTACACATATATGCAGGAGGACTTGAACGCATGAGCATAATGCAAGGTACAGGTAACGTAGGTATAGGGCAAACCCTTGCTGCCGAAAAGTTGGACATAATAGGTAACCAAAAAACTACAGGAAGCATAGAGTTTGGCAAAGAACTTAAGCCCGCAGGGCTTTCAGGTACAACTGGAGATGTACTTATAAGTCAAGGCTTAGGCTTAGCCCCCAAGTGGGTACTGCCTAGTGCGCTAGGGGCTACGGGGCCTGCAGGTACAAGTGGAGCTAATGGTAAAAACAGCTTAATAAAAACAACCCTTGAGCCTTCAGGTGTTAATTGCCCAAGTGGAGGTTTTAAGGTAGAGAGTGGCGTAGATACCGACAACTCTACCGTGCTTGATATGGGCGAAGTAACTGCTACCAGCTACGTATGCGATGGCGGACAAGGTACTGCAGGTGCAACGGGACCTATTGGTGCAAACGGAATAGCAGGCCCTAGTGGCGTAGCAGGTACTAATGGTGCAAACGGTGCTACAGGCCCTAGCGGTGCACTAAATGCTTGGGCACTACTTGGTAATGCAGGTACAGTGGATGGCACCAACTTCATCGGCACCACCGATAATATACCTTTTAATATAAGAGTGAATAACCAGAAAGCGGGAAGAATAGACCATTTATTGTTCAACACTTTTTTCGGTTATCAGTCAGGCAATGCAATCACGACAGGATCTACAAACAGCGCTTTTGGAAATGGAGCTTTGCAAAGTATTACAACAGGGTATAACAATACTGCATTGGGTTATAATGCCTTGTTTTCTGCCACCACAACTAAAAGTAACACAGCCATTGGCCAGCAGGCACTTTTTAGCAATATATCAGCCGATGCTAATACTGCTGTTGGTTTGCAGTCGCTTTATGCCAATACCACGGGCTATAATAATGTCGCAATAGGAGCTGGCTCATTACTGGCAAATACTACAGGGAGCAATAATACCGCAATGGGTACCGGGAATCTTGGCAG
>JACMRI010000180.1 GCA_014376525.1 Bacteroidia bacterium
TACGTGAAAGATTATGGCACCTACTTTACGACTAAAGAATCCAAACTTAAGAAGGATTGTGACTCTCATTTAGTCAATGCAAATACGACTTGTAATCTAATTGCAGAGTAACTCATTAGTAATAAAAACACAATCATTAAACCCACACACATTATGTTTAAAACCATTAACCTTAACATAGGAGGTAGTCCCTTAGGTGCTTACTTAGGCAAGTTAGCCGAAATGTATAAAAAATACGAAGCAGGTGCCTTAGCACTTACTAAAGATACCACCGCTATTAAAGTAATAGATGCAACCCGTGCCGAAGCTAATATATATGAAAGCCGTGGGGCTGAGGGGGTAAAGCAAAGCCAAAGCAAAAACCCTTACCGCGAGTGGATACAGGGTAAAAACAAAGCAAGTGGAGCCCGCTTGGGTAATAGTAATAGTGCTGATGATGTTGCAACTAAGGTAATAGAAAACCAACATTTTAAAGTATATCCTAACCCAAGCGCAGGTATTTTTTATTATAATTACGTAACAGATACCGAAGAGTTGGCTGATGCACAATTAGAAGTATACGACATGCGTGGGCAATTAATTATTAGCGGTAGCCTAAATAGTAGTAATGCTAATGGTATGATAGATTTAAGCAGCATGAGTAACGGTATGTATTTTGTAAAAATAGCTACTGCTACAAAAATATTATTTAACTCAAAAATAAATGTGGTTAAGTAAAAATAACTATAAAAGCCTTTTGCGATCGCAAAAGGCTTTTATTATAAAAGCCTTTTGCTTAGGGTTTTTGATGACGGGGTATGCCCAAACTAAAACAGGTTTTAAAAACTTTTCAGAAATATCTTTTTTTTTGGGGGGGGGGGGGTTCAAACTATAAGGATAAGTTTTTTTTTAGCTCAGGCGGCAACACCCCAACAGATGGAAATACTTATAACAGCATTGTAGCGTTATTTAATTCAAATTTTGACACCTTAAGTACAACTATCTATAAAATACCAAATTCAAATTCAGGCACTTTTACTGCGTTTGTACCAATTACAAATTCTAAACAAAAATTACATTATTGGGGTCTCATAAACAATTTTAGTAGTGTGCCTTTTAGCGGTTTTAATTTTTTATTTGCACAAGCTAATCAAAGTAATTATACACTCAATACCCATCGTGTTTACCGTTCTATCCATTACCATCGCCCTAATTATGCAACTCAATTTATTAACGATACTGTATTAGCAACTACCCATTGGTTTCGGTTATCTAACCCATCTACTTTACCTTATTGCACGAGCATGTGGTGGCTTAATGCTAAAACCTTTGATACCCTAAGCCAAAAAGTATATGGCAATCCTAATGCCGATATACTCGGAACGTCAATAATACCTTTAGCTAATAAAGATGTGCTGGTATCTGGCTTTACCGACACCTTAAATATTTTTGGTGACCCTATGCCTTATGATGCTTTTTTGATGCGCTTAGATAGCGCTGGTAATGTTAAGTTTTGTCAAAGCATAGGTACCCACGGGCACGATAATATGTACTTAACTAAAGTAGGGCAAAAATATTATTACATAGGTTCATCCTTTAATGGAGTGGCGCCAACTAGTTCGGTATCGGTATTATATATGGCAGAAGTTGATATTACTAACGGTACTATTAATAAAGCCTATAAAATGGATTATGGGAGTTATGGTGTTTTAAGCTACGAACCATCGGTACAACAAAGCAAAATTTATATACCTTGCATGCGTTTAAGATTTGCCGTTACTGGAGAATATAGAAAAGCTTGTTATTTTTTACTGGACACTAATGGTATTATTAGTAAACAATACATACAAGCACAGGCAAGTAATGGCTATTGGAATAGCTACCCATATTCAACTATAAGCGATAGTTTAAAAAATATTTTTGGAGTAATGAATAGGTGGAACAATAATTCCGACCCATATTACAATGTAATATTCAAACTCGATAGTAACCTGGTAGGTTGCTACCCCAGCGATGTGCCTTATAGTTTTACAACTACGGTTGCTACCGGGGATTTTCATAGTTTACCAATGTCTATTACTATTACAAGAGATAGCCTCCACGAAGTATTTGGCACCATTAACCAAGGGCATGGCTTTAATACTATTGTAGATGAGTGCGTGGGGTATGTGGGCGTAAAAGAAGAGGGTGTTATAGAAAACCAACATTTTAAAATATATCCTAATCCAAGTAATGGTTTATTTACTTATGAGTTAGTAGATCCAACTACCATGAATGCCGATTATACGATGGAAGTATATAACTCTGTTGGCTCAATGATAAAACGTTATCCCCTTGTCAAAAACACATTACAAGGTAGTATTGATTTATCAGAGTTTAGCGAAGGTATTTATTTTGTTAATATCTTAAACGCTAATACGATTATACTAAACACAAAGTTAAATGTTATTAAATAAACTAATACCTATTATTAAAACCCATACGCTGCATAGCGTATGGGTTTTAATGCTTTGTGTAAATAGTACATTAGGTCAAAACAAAGTAGGTGTTATTAAAAACACTCAATTATATAATGCCTATCCAACAGGCATTATATATACTAAAGGAAAAATATTATATTCAGTAGAGGGCGACAATATTGCTGGAGGTGGGGGTAGTCGTTCAGTTAGTCAACTCATTGTTTATAATACTAATTTGGATACCTTGCAAACAATGACTTTAGCTGCTGGCACAGGTACCAACTCTGATTTTAATACTAAACATAATTTCTCAAATACATATACTTTCGTATCTTTTTCTTATAAATTAGGGTATTTATCTACTATATTATGTAAATCAACTAATACTTTATTGCCAGATACAATCGGACACAAAGCCTATGCAAGCAAGCATAACCGAAACAGACTTTTAGATTTATATCAATTAAAAGACAGTACTTATGTTGGAAGTAGTTTAATGCAAACTCAAATTTTACCATATCCTGTAAAATTTGGTTTATGGTGGCTCAATAAAAATTTAGATACTGTACGTAATGTTTATTATGATTTTAATTTATGGAACTCAGGGGGTTGTTTATTGCGAAATGTATTTGAATTGCCAAAAAAAGATTTGTTGTTAGGTGGATATACGGATAGTTTAGATGCGTTTGATGGATTAGTTATGAGGGTGGATAGTTTAGGAGCCATCAAATTTGCTCGAAGCATAGGTACAGATTCCTCAGACCAATTGAATTTTATTAAAATAAAAAATTCATATTACTTGTACGGTAATACTAAATTATATAATGAAGCTGGTTATGACTTTAATAGGCTATTGTTAATAAAAGTTGATACAATGGGTAATGTTATTTACGCCAAACTCATTAATAATGGAGAAGGGAATTTAACAACAACTACAAAAGCAATAAATTTTAATAATGAGTTATTATGGTATGGCACACAATCAAGTACTACTATAAATGGTCAAAGAGGATGTTTAGCATTATTAATGGACACTAATGGTATAGTACAAAAATATCATAAAGCCATTTACAATCCCATTACAAATTACAATACCCAAAACCCACGTGAGGAGTTTACAAGCGCGGTGTTGGATAGTATGAAAAATGTGTATTTGCAATACTATTATTATAATAATAATTACCCAGGTTCAGGTGTAAATAATTTTCAATCGGGTTTAATAAAATTGGATAGTAATTTGGTTGGTTGTATACCTAGTGTTGTACAAAGTTTTACTACAACAGATGTAACTAGTTTAGTGCATAGTGTGCCTGTAAACTATACCGTTAAACGCGATAGCCTTGTACGCGTAACCGGTAATATTACTCAAACGTACGGCATTAACGGTATTGTAAAAGATTGTGAGGGTTATGTAGGCATCAACGAACATGTAATACAAAACATTAACTTTAAGCTGTATCCTAACCCTAGTGCTGGTATGTTTTACTATGAAATATTAGAATATCTTTACGAGGATTATAAACTTGAAGTTACAAATACGTTAGGTGAGCTTGTTCTATCATCTATTCTTCGGGGAGACAGGAGTGGTGCTGGTTCTATAAATTTAAGTGAGTTGCCTAATGGTATTTATTTTATTACTTTATCTACTCCTCAAAAACAATTATTTACTAGTAAATTAAGTGTTGTTAAGTAATACATATATTAAAAAGGTTCAGCAAATGCTGAACCTTTTTAATGCAAAAAATATTCTTGTAATTGGAACAGTGTGTTCTAAAAATAAAGTTGCTTTAAAAACTGTTCACTACTAAAAAATACAGGGTGAGTGCGTAATATTTATACTGTGCATAACAAAATTATATTTAACTACAATCCTAACTCTTCTTGATCCATGTATAAACGTTGTAAGCCTTCGGCAAAATCGTACCCTTTATCAGCAATAATGGTTTGCCCTCTAATACCATCCATTAAGCCACTACACATGATGTATGCTAATTTTGCAAACTCTTCTAATTCAATGTGTGTGCCTGGAATATCATATTTTGCAATAAACTCTTTCCACTCA
>JACMRI010000181.1 GCA_014376525.1 Bacteroidia bacterium
CTATACTTTGCCCGTGCCTTGTAAATGTGTTAAGTAACTTAAATGCTACAAACACCAATATACACACCGTAAGCGCTGCTATACTTAGGTGCGTCCAAAATTTTCGGTCATTTAAAAATGTGGTCATTAGGGTAAAGTGTATATTTGTTAAATAGTACGTAATACTAATTAATATTTATTAGTTATCAAAAAACTATTTGCTCCCTTTATCTACCTTTATGCGTTGGGGCGCATTGGCAACTTCCCAAGCTGTGTAATATACTAAGCGAGTTATTTTTTGCATTTTTTCAAACTCAATTTTATCAATGGTATCAGTAGGTTTATGGTAATCTTCATGCACACCATTAAAATAAAATATTACTGGCACATCGTATTTTGCAAAGTTATAATGGTCGGACCTGTAGTAAAATTGGTTAGGGTCGTTAAGGTCGTCGTAGGTATAATCTAATTTTAACTGAGTGTGCGCAACATTGGCTTTTTCGCTTATTGTTTTTAGTTCTGTACTTAGTTTTTCCGAACCTATTACGTAAACAAAGTTGGGGTCATCGGCATATTTTTTATCTCTGCGCCCTATCATATCTATGTTTAAATCTACTACGGTTTGCTTAAATTTAAACACTGGATTTTCGGCATAATAACTACTACCCAATAACCCTTTTTCTTCGCCCGAAAAATTAAGAAACAGCACACTGCGCTTTGGTCTGTAACCTGCATCGGTAGCTGCTTTAAAGGCTTTGGCTAAGATCATTACTGCTGATGTTCCGCTTGCATCATCATCTGCTCCATAATAGGTTTTTCCGTCCACTATACCTAAGTGGTCTAGGTGGGCGCTCATTACCACTACCTCATCAGGAAACTCGCTACCACGTATATAACCCAGTACGTTTTTGCCTTGCAAATCGTTGGTTTCGCGTGCTATGTGTATGTTGGTGTTAGTTTTAAATACAGCAGTATTCTCGCTACATTTTTTGTTGCCCGAAAAACAATTATATACTTCAGCAAATTGTTTTTTACCAATTAATTTTTGCGCTAATTTTCTCGAAATAATGAGTGTAGGTACCTTACCATTAGCGGCTACTGTTTTGAGTGTAGTAGTTGGTTTTTGTAAGTAATGTAGCAAGCGTTCCGATTGTATATCGTTAGCAAAATCATTAGCAACTATTAATAATAACTTAACTCCTGCGGTGCGAGCTGCAGCTTGTTTTTGGCGCATATTACTTGTCCATGTAGAGGCTTCTTTAGTGCCTGTAAGTAAGTGTATGCTGTCTTTTAGCAAAGGTTCTCCATCTAGTATCATTACTATTTTGTCTTTTACATCAATGCTAGCGTAGTTGTTGTAATTAGCCTTAACGTCGTTAATACCATAGCCCGCAAAGGTTATGTTTTTGGTAGTAATGTCCAGATCATCAAAGCCAGGAAAAAAATAAAAATCTGTATATAAATTGTAATTTTTACTCCTTGTTTTTACATACGATTGCGCTCCATTTTTCTTTACGCTTAATACATAATTTTGAAAATAACTACTTTCGTTATATGGCGCTATACCCAAACTATTATAATGCGCTGCTAAATAATTACACGTGCGTTGCATGCCACGAGTGCCAGTCTCTCTACCTTCCAAGCTATCAGAACACAATACTTGCATGTATTGCTTTAGTTGATTGGCATTTATAAGATGTTCAAATTGTTGTTGTGCTTTAGTTATAGTTATGCTTAATGCAAGTAGAGTAAATAGGGTGGTTTTTTTCATTATAGTTTATACCTAGTAAAGTTTGTATATTAAATTGTGTAACTGTTGATTGTGTAAAGCGCTTGCGTTTACTGCGAATTTTAAAAGTAGAATACTTGAATTATGATTAAAATAAGAGTAAATATAAACTTGTTTGCTGTTCGGTATCAACTCTATTATTTTAGAATTATTTATTCAATACTACAGCTCATCATGGTAATGTCATCAACGTAATGTTGGCGGTCTCTAAATCGTTCTAAAGCCCCTAACACCGCATGGTTTTGGCGTGCTGGCGATTCGTAAAACTTACTGCGCAATATTTCTTCCACCCCCTCTATGTCAAATTGCACGCCGTCTTTATTTTCAGTTTCGGTTACACCATCGGTATATAACAATAAATTAGTTGGTGTATTTATAATAAACGACGCCTCTAGCACATTGGGTAATTCGTCTAGCATTCCTATACCTGCACAACCTACAGTAAGTTTTTCTACCCCATATTTATTGGTTAAAAATACAGGTAAATGTCCAGCATTAATGTAAGTGAATAATTTGGTGGCAGTATTATACTTGGCAATAAACATGGTAATAAATCTATCGCCTTGGGCTACCTTATTTATTTTATTGTTGAGCTCATGTACTATTTCCGATAGTGAATTATTGTAGTTAGTTATAGCATGCAAGTTAGCTTGTAAGGTGCTCATAAGTAAGGCTGCGCTTATTCCCTTGCCCGACACATCTGCTATGCACATAAGATATTCATTTTCGTTTATGTGTAGTATATCGTAATAGTCGCCGCCTATGTGGTGGTGTGGCAAATAGTAACTGTCACACTTTATATAATTGTTTTGCGGTAAATTTTTCGGAAACAACATTGCGTGCACTTCGCTTGCTAATGCCACTTCTCTATCAAATTTTTCTCTATCATTTTTTTGCTTGTAAAGTATTTTATTTTCTACCGCTACCACTACCAAGTTTATCATAGTTTGTATGTAGGGCAGGTGTTTTATAACGGCACTCATTGCTAACTCATCTTCATCAAAATCTGCTAATAATAAGTATGCTAGGGCTTCTTTTTTGTGTTTTACGGGTATTATATAATCAAATGGAGCAAAATCAATACTCTCATTTACCACCAATATATCTTCAATAGTAGTGAGTAAATGAATGGTGTTAAAATTAAAATAATGAGTTTTAACTCCATACCCAAAACTTACTGCCCACTGCCCATCTTCTTTGGTTACAAGCAAGGCTTTGCCTACTTGCAATTCTATTTTTAATACTTGCTCTACTGCTTTAAATATTTCTTTGCGCTGCGCATTACTGTTTATGAGCTTAGTAAGATTATGCAAACTATCTAGCTTAAAATTATTAAGCTTTAGTTTGTTTATAGCGTTGCTTAAACGTTGTTTATCTCTATCTGTTATAGTTTTATTTACGTCCTCGCTCATTGCTTACTAAGAGTTAATTGCATTTTAAAATCATTCATAAAAAAGCCACCGCCAATGTTGTTATCAAACGCATCTATTATTGTAAAACCTTGTTTAAAATAAAAGTTTACAGCCGTAAAATTTTGGCGGTTTACTACCAATTGTACCGTATTTATAGTAGTGTAATTGGCCAATATTGCATTAAGCAAACGCTCGCCCACCTTGTTGCCACGTATTTTGGAGTGTATGTAAAATTTATGTATGAATAGTTGGGTATCGTTTTTTTGTTGTGTAGATGCGTAACCTATAAGTTCGTCATTATTATATACCAATGTAAACACACAACCGTCTTGCATTTGCTCAATTAGCTTAATGGGTGCATACATTAGGTTTAGCATATAAGCTATTTGCTCTTGAGTAATAATGCTTGAGTAATGTTCGTACCATATATCGCTTGCCAACGCAGCTATTGCATCAACATTGAGTAAAGTAGCGGTGGTAAAACGTATGTTCATAAGGTGTTGCTTGCGTGTATTCAAAACTATACAATATTTTATAAATAGCTTTAGTTATAAAGCAAATATTTCATGCGCATATCTTTGTATTGTTGCAACTGTGGTTCCCAACTTTGGCGTATGCTCTCTTCGCCCACTCCTTTTTTTACTTGCTCTTGCAATATATTATTACCTGCTAATTTATTAAAAAACGGATTAAAAAAACTGTCCTTTACTGCATACTGTTGGTAAGCATCGTCTAACCAATATAAATACAATTTGTTGTACGATTTGATGAACGAATTGGCAAATGTTTTTAACTCAAAACCATTACACACCTTATTTTCATAAGGTGGGTTTTTGCTAGCATTAGCAATGCTTACAGGCGTAAAATGATAGCGATAATTTTTGAATGAGGGGTGTCCATATACTTCAAATGCTTGTGTAGTGCCTCGCCCAACACTTATAGGAGTACCCTCAAATAAACACAATGAAGGATATAAATAAACAGCTTCCATACTTGCTAAGTTGGGTGAAGGTTTTACAGGTAATGCATAATAATACTCGTGCTTATAATTGTTGCACGTAATAACCTGTAGCTTGCATTGCACCTTATTTTGCAACCATTTTTCTCCATTAATCATTTGTGCCAATTCGCCTATGGTGCAACCATGTACAATAGGTATAGGGTGCATGCCTACAAACGATTTGTAGGCCATATCCAACACTGGTCCATCTACATAAAAACCATTAGGATTGGGACGGTCTAGTATAATTAATGTTTTATTATTTTCGGCACAAGCCTCCATTACGTAGTGCATAGTGCTTATGTAAGTGTAAAAACGCACACCTACATCTTGAATATCAAACACCACTATATCAATGTCTTTGAGGTCTTTGGGTTGTGGTTTATACTGCTTACCATACAGCGATATTATGGGCAAACCAGTTTTAGCGTCTTTATAATTGCCTATGTTTTCGCCAGCATCGGCAGTACCTCTAAAGCCATGTTCGGGACAAAATGCTTTTTTAATAGTAACACCTAGGCGTAGCAAAGTATCTACCAAGTGCGTGCTGCCCACCATTGATGTAGGATTGGCTACTATGGCTACATTTTTATTTTTGAGTAACGCTATATATTCAGCTACACGCTCCGCCCCTACTGTTATTGGTTTTTGCGCTATGGTGTAAGTACTTAATAAAATAAATACTATAAGTGTGCTGTAATTTTTCATTATTAAAATAAATGTTGCGTTTTTTAATTTTAGCTAAAAATAACAACAAAATAATAAAAAATACCTTAATTGAAATTATAAATGCAACGTTGCATAGTTTGAAAAAAAAAATGAGGTAGCACATTTGCCATAAACAATACTTATGCAAAACTCACTATACCGAATTTACAATATAGGTTTTAATATAAATGAAAAAACGTTAAAATGGCTTGTAAACGAAGGTTATCTTGCTAAGAATAGAGTTTTAAAATACTTCAATAGTTTGAGTTGGAATAAACCTTACTTCCACGTATTATATACCACTTGTTGTGTTGGGCGGTTGGGTTCTATTTCGGTAAGCGGTTCGCAGGGTTTTAGTGTAGCGTAACAGTCAGCGGGAAGTTGTTGGTATAAGGCTGTACCCTTTGTTTTCCAAGCTATCATAGCGTCGCTAACTTCCTTTATTGCCTTAGCAGGATTGCCCACAATTATTTGTCGAGCAAAAAACTCGGTACGCGCGGGCACAAATGATAATGCGCCTACTATACATTCATCTCCTATTATTACGTCGTCCATAAGTACTGCATTCATACCCACAAGAGCATTTTTGCCAACTGTAGCACCGTGTATAATAGCACCATGCCCAATATGTGCACCTTCGTGTAAGGTTACGGTTGTGCCAGGAAACATATGTATGGTGCAGTTTTCTTGTACATTGCATCCATCTTTAATAATTATTTGCCCCCAATCGCCACGTATAGCGGCACCCGGACCTACATATACGTTTTTACCAATAATAACATTGCCAGTAACTGCGGCTTGCGGGTGTATAAATGAGGAGGAGTGTATTACAGGTTTGTAACCGTTAAATTCGTATATCATAATTGGGAATATGTGTTTAAAAACTTGCCCCACCTTACGGTAACCCATTAATAGAGGGTTAGTGAGCGGATTACTAAATTGTTATTACGCTATGCGTGATAGTATATATTTTATTTCGTTTACACGTTTGAGATCACTGTTTTTTTCAAATGCAAATATTAAGTTACGCAATACACGTTTTATAATATCTGTGTTGTGGCAAGGCTCGTAGTGCGAGGCGTTGGGTTGTAATTTTATTTGCAATAAAAACTTATCAATTTCTTTGTGCCCAAATACAGTTCCCTTGGCAAATACATTTACATAAAATAATATGTTGCTACCGTGTTCAAACACGCTACTTGTTCCTGTGGCATGCTCATCTACATAACCCAAAATAAACAACTCGGGTAAGTTTATGCCCATAAGCGGTATATTAAGGCTTTGCGCCACAATACTGTATATAGCACATAGCATAAGTGGGTTGCCCTTGTGCGACTCCAACACTGAATTTACAAACGAATTGTTGGGCGAATGAAAGTTAGATGTATTCCCTGCAAACCCATGAATATTAAAAAAAATATGATTAAGTATTTTTACTTTTTCTAGTGCAGTAAGGTCGTCTCGCAGCTCCACCCAAACATCTCTTTTTATGGCATTTATTTGCTCGTGTATGGTTTCTTCGTCTACATCAGGATATTGATATTTGGCAATAATAACTAAGCCGCTAAGTAAACTTTGTGCACCACTATCTACCCATTGGCTTAAGTCTTTATCAACTCTTTCAAACTGTATTTTATGTATAACGTTTTCAATTCTACTTTGCAGTACACTGTTCATATTGGTTTCCCAAGCGCTTTCTAGCACAGGAATGGCAGATACTCCAAGTGTTACTATTTTTTCTTCAACATGAGTAAAAATAGTATCGTCGGGGTCGTCAAGTAAATTTATAAGTGCTGCTAATTCGTTTGTATTCATTGGTGTAAAATAATATTAATATTACTTATGTAATTAGTGTGTGCAATACGTTTTGTATTAGGGCATCAACACTTGTTTTGTAATCTTTGCTAAATTCCTTACGAATACGATTGGCAACAATTGTGCATACTGTAGCGGTATTGTGCCCAAGTAATTTGCCCAAACCAAATAATGCCGATGTTTCCATTTCAAAATTAGTAATACGCTGTCCGTTATAATTAAACGAGGTTAACTTTTCGTTGAGGTCGTTCATTTGCAAAGGCAGGCGCAATACTCTACCCTGTGGGCCATAAAAACCACAGGCTGTGGCCGTTATACCCAAGTGCTTGCCTGGCGCAAGTTTGTTTATTAACTCTTGCGACCCCTCTACAAAATAAGGGTGGTTAAAACGCTTGTTCCAGTTGGTATGCGCTATAAACGCTTGTTCCAAAGCAACATCATTAATACTATCTACATCATAAAAATTAAGCAAACCGTCCATACCCAAACCGTGGGTAGATAGCACAAACGAATCTACAGGTATATCGCCTTGCAATGCTCCCGAAGTACCTATACGTACCACATTTAATGCGGTGTGTGTAGTTTTGGGTACACGATTTACTAAATCTATATTTACGGCAGCGTCTAGTTCATTCATCACAATATCAATATTATCGGTGCCAATACCCGTAGATAATGCCGTTACACGTTTGCCATTAAATGTACCAGTATGGGTAACAAACTCTCGGCTTTGAACTTTAAATTCTATTTTATCAAAATACTTTGATACCATTTCTACACGCCCTTGGTCGCCTACTACTATTATGTTTTCTGCTATATTTTCGGGCTTTAAATGCAAGTGATATACGCTACCATCAGCATTAAGTATAAGTTCGGAGTCGCCTATTTTGTTCATTTTTAATAATTTGTGTTTTTTAATAAAGTATTTAATTTGAATTGTGCTTTTAATATTTACTTTAGTGTAAAAGTAAGCGTTACCATTTACACACAATATAAATATACTAATTAATATGAACATACAAGGGTGCATTGTTGCTGGTAACGAACAAGAACTTAATTCAATAGCTGCATTTATAGTCAACGAGCAGTATATAATACCTTGCAATAGTTATACATTGTATGGAATTGATTTTAACATTACGCCACAATTATTAATTGCATTACAAACCATATTACCCAACATTAATAAGGTAGATTGCGCATATAACACTAACCAATATGCTGTAATATATGCTACCAACACCCAGCTTAATTGGGTACAAAAAAACAGTACGCAATTTGCTTTTATAATTAACAATAACGGGTTGGCTATAACTAACGGATTATTATTTGATACAAATGCTACTCCTAATAATAATGCTATTGCGTTTGAAACTGTACTAAAAAAAGAACTAAAAATATACGTAAGTGGTTTAGCTAAAGGCAATAGCGACCTAGAGGTAATGCAAACTGCTATACAACTGCGTTCTTACGTACATAAGTTTATCAATGAAGGGCGGGCTTGCTTTAGCGAAGTAATAAAAAACCAACACGACGATAAAACATTAACCGAAATTGTTAATTACTATGCACAAAAAACAAATAGTAATTTAGTATTATTGCAACGTAGTAATAAATTAATGCTAGAGTTATTGTTTAATAAGCAATATCACATACTTTTGTACTAAGGTACAGACAATAAATTTTGAAAACAAATAAATATAAACAACTAAAAATAAATAAAAATGAACGTAAAAGGAAAAATCATTGAAGTATCAGAAATTACACAAGTAAAAGAAACGTTTAAAAAACGCGATTTTGTGTTAGAATTTGCAGAGAATGCAATGTACCCCGAATACATTAAGTTTGAATTAATACAAGACAAAGTAGCTATAGTGGACAATATGCCAGTAGGTAGTTTGGTTGATGTATCGTTTAACTTACGTGGTAGAGCATGGACAAACGCACAAGGTGTGAAAAGTTATTTTAACTCGCTGCAAGCTTGGAGAGTAGTGTTAGATAACGAAACCGCATCATCTTCGCAGCAAGGCACACCAGCGTACCAAGCACAAGGTGGTTCAGCTCCAATACAAGATACGTTTAGCCAAACTATGCAAAACTCTACAGCAATAGTTGATGACGATATGCCGTTTTAAATAACGCATTTAAGTGTAAAAAAAGAATGCTACTAAAATTTTAGTAGCATTCTTTTTTGCTTCAAATTGTTGTGGCAACTTATTTTCTTTTGTGGTTTTGACGCATATATATTAACCGACTAATACCATAACCTGTAAGCGCACCAAAGGCTACATCGCTTAACCAATGCTTATTGTCATAATTTCGAGAGAGCGCCACGCCACTTGCTACCGTGTAGCTAACTGCGCCTACCCACCACTTGTGTTTGTACTCTTGCGCTATAATACCTGCTACTGCAAAGGCGGTAGTGGTGTGCCCCGAATAAAACGAATGATGTTTTTGTTTGTGCGAAAATGGGTGAAACAAAAACGGATTATAATTTTCATTTATAGTGCTTTGCGGTCGCTCACGTTGCGCTACAAACTTAGGTATCTGCGCTAACGCACCACTTATCATAAATGCTTTTATACCCAACATAGCTATGCGATTACTGTGACTATTGTGTGCCAATGCCCCATGTGCATAAAACACAACAAGCACGGGTACGCTGTAATAGCCACTACCAAAGGGTTCTAAACCATATTTACTTATATTGTGCAGGTCGGGGTGTTGATTGCTTTGTAATAGTAACGCCCAGTTTCTATCTACCGCAAATGTAGCTGTTGCAAGCAAAGTAGCACCTGTGGCTATTAGTGCATCTTTTTTATCCAAGTATTTTGGGAACAGAAATACATCTTTGGTATCTAACAACAACGATTTAAAATAGCGTTTGTTAAAGTGTATATAATTACTATCGTTTTGTGCATTGCTAGCTATTGTTAGCGTACATAGCAATACTACTATACTTACGCGTGCCATATTTTCCAAGCCTCTTCGGCCTGATGGTGGAGCATACTTAAGCCGTTAAGTACAATAGCTCCTTGCTGCTTAGCATGCTGCAATAGTTGTGTGGCTTCGGGGTTGTATATTAAATCCATAACCAAGTGTTGAGTCGTAATGTACTGTGTAGGAATGTTGGGAAGCTCATCAACACTAGGATACATACCTACTGGTGTGGTGTTTATAATGAATTTAAAATGATTAATTACAATATCGTTAACTTCGCTATAAAACAAGGTATTGGCAGTTTTTTTTGTGGTTGATGAGGTAACGTAATAATAATCTATACCCAATTGTTGTAATACATACACTACCGCTTTGCTTGCGCCGCCCGTACCTAGTACCAACGCACGTTGGTGGTTACTATCTACAAAAGGTTTTATGCTGTTTCTAAAGCCAACATAATCGGTATTATGCCCTATGCGCTTACCGTTGCTAATGCTTACACAATTTACTGCGCCTATATGTTGTGCGGCTTCGCTCAATGCATTTAAGTAAGGCAGTATACTTTGTTTGTAAGGCATAGTAACATTCAAGCCCAGTAGTGTAGGGTTGTTTAGCACATCTATTATTTCTTCAATAGATGCTAAATCGTATTTGTTGTAGGTGTAATTAGTAAGGTGTTGTTCCGCAATTTTTTTATCAAAATAATTTTTGGAAAATGAATGCGATAAGTTTTTACCAATTAAACCAAGGGTTACAGGACTATTAAGCATTGCTTTTTTTGGTTTTAGATTTTACAAACTGAATAATCATTGGCAATATAGATATACCAATGATGGCAAATACTACCAACTCAAAATTGTTTTTTACTACATCAAAATTTCCAAAAAAGTAGCCTAAGCAAGTCATACCACTTACCCACAGTATAGCACCGCCAATGCTATAGGTTAGAAAAGTTATGTATTTCATTTCGCCTACACCTGCTACAAATGGAGCTATGGTACGTACTATAGGTACAAAGCGTGCCATTACTACTGTGCGCGAGCCATAGTGTTCAAAATACTGCTCGGCTTTGGTTATGTATTCGGGCTTTACAAGCTTACTTATCCATTTTATTTGCAATACTTTATCCCCAAAATATTTACCTATAAAATAGTTGGTGTTATCGCCCAATATTGCAGCTACAATAAGTAACGGAATAAGCACCGCTAAATTTAATGTATGTGTAGATGCAATAAGAGCTCCTGCCGCAAAGAGCAAAGAGTCGCCAGGTAAGAATGGCATTATAACTAAACCAGTTTCTACAAATATTATTAAGAATAATATTCCATAACTCAACTGTTGATAGTTGGTAAATATATCGGCCAAGTGTTTGTCTATGTGTAGTACAAAATCAATAAGTGTGGTAATAATTTCTATCATGTTTTTTTAGTTATGTTTCTAATGCTTTATTGGGTGGTAACTTGTATTTTGTAACTTATATATGTTTGCCCAATAAGTAAAATTTAATGTAAATATACTGCAACTCTACTTCATATTATCTATTTGCAACGGCAGGTCGTAATCGGTACTGCGCACAAGTTGTAGCACTAGTTGCAATTCGTTTATGCTTTTGCTGGTTACACGTATGGTTTCGTCCATTACTTGTGCGGTGGCTTTGGTTTTAAGGGCTTTTATATCGGCCATTATTTTGCGCGAGGTATCTTTATCTACCCCTTGTTTTATTTTAAGTTCTTGCTTTACCATAAGCCCGCTAGCGTAATGTTCCTTGCTTAGGTCTATACAGGTTGGGTTTACGTTTTGTTTTATCATTCGTGCACGTAGTATATCTATAAGCGAGTTTAGGCGCATTTCGTTTTCGGTGGTTATGTTTATTACTAAGTCTTTTTTGTTAAATGTAATTTCGGTTTTAGTGTCTTTAAAATCAAAGCGAGATACATATTCCTTGCGCACAATATTCATAATATTGTCCATTACTTGTGCGTCTACTTTACTTACAATATCAAAACTTGGCATAGGGTGGTGTTGGGTTTATAAGGTTAAAAAATGTTATACAATTATAGGTTTAATTGATTAACTATACTAACAAATACCTGCAAATATGTATTAATATAATTAAGTTATATTCGTTGTATAATTAATGATTTTGTAGTACGTAAAATAAACATCAAAAAAAATAACAAAATCATTTTACAAAACAAGAGTTCAAACTATGGCATTATCTCGAATACTTATTTACTTAGGGCATCCAGCACATTATTATATTTTTCAGCAATTAATAAAACACTGTATTTCTAACAAAATACCATTACAAATTGTTATTAAAAAGAAAGATGTGTTAGAGGAGTTATTGCGCAACGAATGCGTGCCTTACATTAACATAATGCCACACGAGCGTAGCCTATCAGCATGGGGAATTATAAAAGGAATAGCATTTAGAGCAAAAGAAATGTTTGCGGTAGTACGTGCGTTCAAGCCTACTGTAATGGCAGGTACATCGGCAGAAATACCATGGGTAGGCAAATTGTTAGGTATAAAATCGTACGTGTTTAATGAAGATGATTATGCCGTTGTAAAAAACTTTTGCCGTGTTGCATACCCTATGGCTACTGCAATAGTTGCGCCTAATGTGTGTAACGTGGGTAAGTACAATTATAAAAAAATTGGATATAATTCGTACCACGAGTTAGCGTACCTACACCCTCAAGTATTTAAGGCTAATATAAGTATTGCAGCGCAGTACATTACTCCTAACGAACCATTTTTTTTATTGCGTTTTAGTAGCTTAGGTGCTTTCCACGATGTAGGTAAAACGGGTATAACCGATGCTAAAGCCTTAGAGTTAGTACAACTATTGTTACCCTTTGGCAAAGTATATATTACTAGCGAACGCCCTATTGGAGAGGCTTTGGCAAAGTATCAACTAAATATAAAACCAATACACATACACCACGTAATGCAGTATGCAACTATGTACATAGGCGATAGCCAAACCATGACCGCTGAAGCCGCAGTGCTTGGCGTGCCAGCGTATAGGTATACTGATTTTGTAGGGAAACTAAGTTACTTAAACGAAATAGAAGAGGTATATAAGTTAGCCAAAGGGTTTGGTACCAATGCTTGGCAACCCATGCTAAACGCAATTAGCACAGATTTAAACACCCCTAATTTAGCCACTATTCACGCTCAACGTTTACAAAAGCTATTAGCTGATAAAATAAATACCGCTGATTTTATTAAGCAATTGTTACTGAATTAACATCGTATTTACATTTATCTTTTTATAAGTTTGTAACACATAAATTATTTAATAACGTAAAATAAATGACCCCATTCTTAGCAGAGTTTATTGGCACATTAGTTCTTATTGTATTTGGTGGAGGCGTAGTTGCAAGTGCTATTTTAAAAAATACTAAAGCCGAAAATTCAGGTTGGCTAGTTATTACTATAGGTTGGGGCTTAGCAGTAAGTATAGCCATATACGCAGTAGGTAGCATAAGTGGTGCGCACTTAAACCCAGCTGTTACCATAGCTTTGGCAAGTATTGGCGAGTTTAACTGGGCTAATGTTCCTGTGTACATAACGGCACAAGTGTTAGGTGCATTTGTAGGTGCGTGTATAGTGTGGCTACATTTTTTACCGCACTGGAAACTAACAGAAGACCAAGGTACTAAGTTAGCAGTATTTGCAACTGGTCCAGCGGTACGCAATGTGTGGGCTAACTTACTAAGCGAAATAAGTGGTACTTTTTTTTTAATAATAGGATTAATGTTTATAGGATCTAACAAGTTCGCCGATGGTTTAAATCCCTTGGTAATAGGCGGTTTTATCGTTGCCATAGGTTTATCGTTGGGTGCAACTACAGGTTATGCAATAAACCCCGCAAGAGATTTTGGACCACGCCTGGCACATTTTATATTACCCATAGCAGGCAAAGGCACTAGCGACTGGCAATATGCTTGGATACCTATTGTAGCGCCAATAATAGGGGGTACATTAGCTGCGGTAACTTACAAAGCATTGTTTGCAAACCAAGTAAATATATTGCTTTGGGTACTTATTCCTATAGTTAGTACAGTAGTTGTAATGGCTGTTATTACAGATAAAAAAACAAATTAAATGAACACACCACACATTATAGAATTTCCAAAATTAGGCACACCCGAAATAGGTTATATTTCGGTAGCCGAAAACAACAAAAATATTCCATTTGAAGTAAAGCGCGTGTTTTGGAGTTACCACACGCCTGATAATGTAGTGCGTGGAAGACATGCCCACCACAATACCGAAATGATACTTATAGCCACTTTAGGGCGCATTGTAGTAAACACAGAAATGCCCAACGGCGACTTAAATGTATTTTCGTTAGAAACGCCTAATCAAGGTTTATACTTACCCAAATATTGCTGGCATACCATGCAATACAGCCATATAGCAGTGCAGTTAGTGTTAGCATCTGAGTTATATAACGAGGCAGATTATATACGTAGTTACAATGATTTTTTAAAATTAAAACTATAATGAACATCGATAGTTTATTGCAAGCAAATGCAGCTATTTTAAAATGGTACTCCCCTTATAATTTTAATAGAAATATTAGCGATGCCCATTTATTAACACACACATACGCTATCCTACAACAACACATTGCACTAAACGAATATGTGAGTATTGATGTTGAGGGCATAGAATATATATTTATAGTAAAAAAATTAGAGTGGGACACCAACTATTTTGGCATTCCTACGTACAAATTAATAAATGTATTGAGCATGTCGTATGAGTTTATAAACGAGGCTACACAATTATTTAACACTAATTATTTACCCAAAAACGCTTATTGTTTTATGGAGGTTCCTGCCGAGGACATAAGCACTATACAGGCACTAGGCAACGCAAGCTATAAATTAATAGAAACACGCCTTACTTATTACAACAATCAATTACATACGCACAACTACCCTCGATACCAAGTAAGACAGGCTACCAAAGAAGATATTCCTAGTTTAAAAAAAGTAGCCGCTACTATGCGTAATAATTTTGATAGATTTCATGCAGATAAAACGTTTGATATGCAAATAGCCGATAATTTTTTATCAACCTACATACAAAATTCGGTAGCTGGTTATGCTAACTATGTAATGGTACCTAACCAAAAAAACACAGCATCGAATTCCTTTCTTACCGCAAATTATTTGCAAGAAGATTGGGATATGATACAATGCAAAATATCAAAAATGGTACTTTCGGCAGTTTCTGCCAGCACAAATAAAGGCTGGTACATAAAACTTATTTCCGAAATGACTTACCACCTTCGCGATACCATTGGCGCAGAGTGTATTTATTTAAACACACAAGCAACAAATAGGGCAGTATTTTCAACATGGGAAAAGCTAGGCTATAAACTAGGCAATACAACACACGTGTTTTCATTTTTAAATAAATAATAAAATTATAACAATGAATATTCCATTTTTAGATTTAAAACAACTAAACAAAACCTACGAGCAAGAACTCGTACTACAATTACAAAATCTAATAAAC
>JACMRI010000182.1 GCA_014376525.1 Bacteroidia bacterium
GTATGATAACTTTTAGTATAAGGTATAGCGTCTAATGGTTGAGCAACACCAAAAGTACTACACAACACACAAAAACTAAAAACAAAAGTTATTACTATATTTTTCATCTACCACTAAAAACATTTGGGCAAAAATACACAAATTATTGAGTAATAATTGCGTCAATTATTACTCAACAAATGAATAAGGTTTTGCGCTACACTAATTTATTAATATGCTGTAAAAATTGTGTAGCAACACTATTATCAACACTTGCACAGCATATACCTTGTATTACGTTAGTGAACCATATTTCATTAGCAGTTTTTACGTCTGTTAGTGTTAATGGAATTTCTTTGTATTGTATATCGTGTGTAACGCAAGTATTGAGCACAACTTTACGCATTACACCATTTAAAGCACCTTCACTTAAAGGTGGAGTTAATACAATATTATTTTTTACAATAAACAAGTTGCTCTTATAACCTTCGGCAACCTTACCGTGTTCATTAAGAATTAATGCTTCGTTATAATTATTAGTATTGGCATAGTTTCCTGCCAAAACATATAATATAGATGAAGTTGTTTTAAGCGTACTTAACTCAGTACACGCTTTATAATTACTAGTGTAAACGCCGTATGTATAATTATTTTTATTTATACTGTATTCAGTTGCAGGTAATACTTCGTGTGTAATAGTTACTTCAGTATTTTTACTCGTACAAGCGTAACCCATTGCTCCTGTTCGGCTCAGTTGTATTCGTAATCTAGCATTTACAATTAAATTAATATTTATATACTCTGTTAAATAAGCTATAAAATTATTTCCGTTAACGATAATTATATTTTCTAAACCCAACAACTTAGCCGTGTAAAAAAAACGTTCGTAATGTAGGTTTACAAAACAAACTTTGCCATTAGCTATGCGTATTGTTTCAAATATTCCATCACCATAATAGCTTGCTCTGTTCATTACAAAAATATGTATTAACGTGTTTTATAATAAATATTAAACCTTAATGTTTCTATGCTAAACAATAAAAAGGGTTTGAATTTTATTTTTATAAAATTCAAACCCTTTTTAATCAAATTTATTTTATAAATCTTTTAATTATTTTGCCTTCGCAAAACGTTCGTTTACCTCAGCCCAATTTATTAAATTAAAAAATGAAGCTATATATTCTGGGCGGCGGTTTTGATAATGTAAATAGTAAGCGTGCTCCCAAACATCTAAGCCCAAAAGTGGTGTACCTTTTACGTCAGCAATATCCATTAACGGATTGTCTTGGTTTGGTGTAGAGGTTACCACTAAGTTACCATCATGTACTACTAGCCATGCCCAACCACTACCAAAACGTGTAGTTGCAGCTTTTGTAAAATCTTCTTTAAACTTTTCGTACGACCCAAATGCTGTATTTATTGCATTAGCTATATTGCCAGTAGGTACACCGCCTCCGTTAGGTGTAATTACTTTCCAAAACAAGGAATGATTATAATGCCCACCGCCATTGTTACGAACTGCAGCTGGGTGTTTAGATATATGCGCACAAATTTCTTCTATTGATTGTTTTTCTAAATCAGTACCCGCAACTGCCAAGTTTAAGTTGGTTACATAAGCATTGTGGTGTTTGCTATGATGTATTTCCATAGTTTTAGCATCAATGTTTGGTTCTAGTGCTGTGTACTCGTAATTTAATTTTGGTAGTTCAAATGCCATGATTTTTTTTAGTTTAGATATTAGTTTATTAATTATATTTTAATTAATGTTAAAATGTAAATGTAATGGTATTTTTCTAAATACTAATTTATAGACACTTTATTTCTGTTTTGAAAAAAAATATTCTAATTAAATAAAAACAACTAGCACAAAATTATAAAATATAGTCTTTAAATTTAATAACAAACACTATAATACTTACTATTATTTGTAACATAATTGAACTGTTTTATGTATTAAAAAAAATCTCAGTAAAAGCAAACGTTCCAAACATACAAATCTCAATAGGTATATACTTTAATTAAAAACTACTACTGCTACTATGCAAAATAAAAATACTGAAGTTGATTATATACCTAGTATATTAGTGGTATCTATCTAATTATTTATGAAAAATAAGTGCATTTATTTTGATGTGCAATCGGCACAAGAACATCCTTGTACGTTGTATGTAGATGACGATTGTTTGTACATTTACTTAACTGAAAACAATAACCAACAACTCATAATTAACAAAGCGAACATTGTTAATTGTGAGTTAAATTTTAATCATCTTACCGTAAAACTTGGTACATATCCACACCAAGTTGTAGAATGCTATGGTACTGATGCAAATGGGCTATACCAAGCTTTAGCAAAGAATAGCGTATTAAAAACTTCGCAAGGCTTTTTTAATAAAAATATGTTGTTGGTAGCTTTAGCAGCAAGCGCAATGTTTGTAGGCTTGGGTGTGTTTGTTTTTTTTGTAGCGTTGCCTTGGGCGGCCGAAAAATCCGCAACGCTTATACCCTTAAATGTAGAAAAACAATTAGGCGAAAGTATTGCCGCTTCTATTACACAAACAGCCACTGTAAACGATTCGGCTACAGTGTATGCCAACAAATATGCAGCTCAACTAAACACACATACCAATTATGCTATACATGTTACGGTAATAGAATCGGACGAGATTAACGCTTTTGCCTTACCTGGCGGGCAACTGTTTGTATATACTGGTATTATTAAACAAATGAAAACCCCTGAAGAATTTGCTGCCTTATTGGGGCACGAAATTTCGCATGTAAGCAACCAACATTCGTTAAAGAGTATTTGTCGCACGCTGTCCTCAAGTTTGCTTATAGCCTACGTGTTTGGCGATGTAAGCGGTATAAGTGCAGTTATAATACAGCAAGCTAATGAGTTTAAGCAACTAACTTACTCGCGCGAATTAGAAACCGAAGCTGACGAAAAAGGATTGGAAATGATGGTTCAAAATAAAATAAACCCAAAGGGAATGATAGACTTGCTAACTATGTTAGACAAAAAAACTACCAGTACACCTACGGCAATGGCTTATTTTAGCTCGCACCCCGAAACTATTATTCGCATTAACAACATTAAATCAATGCCAATAGCAAAACAAAAATTTGCCACAGCTCCAAAGCTTAAACTTTGGTTTTATAAATTAAAAAGCACATCAAAATAGTTTATATTTGTAACACTTTAAACAGTTTTTAATATTTTTTATATGAACATAACTACCAAAACCGTTGACGAAATAGCATTTTTGGCACGATTAGAATTTAATAATCAAGAAAAAGAAAGCATTGTAAACGACATGAACAAGATGCTTAATTTTGTAAATAAACTAAATGAAGTAAACACTGATGGAGTAGCTCCGCTTATATATATGACTAACGCTCACGATGTGTTGCGCCCAGATGTAGCCGTTGCTACACTTACGCAAAAAGAAGCTTTACTTAACGCTCCTAAAAAAGATAGCGATTATTTTAAAGCACCTAAAGTTATAGGTTAGTAAATTATATTAAACCAAACTACAAAAATGAAACCAGCAAAATTACGATTTGATATTCAATTAAGTAAAGTAGAAGTATTATTTGCTCAAGCTAAATTACAAAGTAACCCAGCACAATGGTTGTACTTAAACAATTTGCGTACACCCATGTTTATGTTGGAGGCATTAGCAAAATTATATAGCCAATTACACAACAAAAAAAAGTTTGAAAAACTACAAGCAAAGTTTAAAATAATTGAAGACGCATTAGGTGCAATAGACCACTACACTGCATTTGAAAAAGAGTTTGTAGCTAATAATAAAATACCTATAGCTGTAAATCAATACCTTGTAATAAAAATAAAAGACAGCGAAAATAGCCTGAATAAAATATTAAAAAAACAAGGTTGGCTTACCGGTAAACGCTTAATAAAAATAAACAAGCAACTAGCTCAAATGAATTGGCTTAACGAAACTAAAGAAACCAATTTAATAACTCGTTTTTACACTAAAGAAATTAAAAAAATTATTGTATTTATGACCGAAAGCAACTTCATATTTGATGACCTAGAGGCTAATTTACACGAATTTCGTCGCAATTTACGTTGGCTAAGCATATATCCACAAGCGCTACAAGGTGCAGTAGTATTGCAAGAAAACAAAAAATATGCAACTACACTTAAATCCTATTTAACAACTCAAACACTAGACTCTCCTTACAACAAATTGCCAGTATCTGATATACAAACAAAATTTGTGGCATTAGAAACTAACAATTTTATGGCACTAAGTTGGCTTATAAATGCCTTGGGTAAACTTAAAGATTTAGGTTTAAAAATAGAAGTTGTAAAAGAAGCATTACAGCATAACAGTACTTTAACTAAAGTTGAGGCTGAAAAAAACGCACTCTTATTATTAGGAAAAAACTATCCAACTATAGAGCAAGTGCTAGGAGATGCGAGTAAAATATCTAAACCATTTTTTGCCAAAAAAATACTTTTAAATTTACTATACAAATAACTTTACTACTCAATACATTTTGGGAGTGGTTGTTTTGAAAAAATTTAAAACAACTTTTGCATAACCTATAAAACAAAACAAAAAACAGTCATAGTTAGAACTATGACTGTTTTTTGTTTTATGACTCTAAAATAATGTTGATTAATGTATAATAACTAAACGCTTTTGAGTTTGTGCTATTTTACCTAATCTATCTTTCATACTAACAATAATTGAGTATGTGCCATTTTGGTAATTAGCAATATTAAATTCAGTAGTACGGTCTCCTGCTTCTAATTCGTTATTTATAATTATGTCTTCAACCTTTCGTCCTAGCATATCGTACATTATTATTTCAACCTTTGCATTTGCACATACACTATAATCTATATTAATTGTTTCCTTAGCAGGATTAGGATACAACACAAAATTAACGTTTATCTTCTCTTCAATATTTCCTTTAGTCGTTTCTTCTTGTATTTCTTTTAATCTATTCGAACTATTTAACGAATTATCTACTGTTAATAATGCGCTAATAGAATACCTATATGTAGCATTACAAGAGCTTTTTAAGCGACA
>JACMRI010000183.1 GCA_014376525.1 Bacteroidia bacterium
ACACTACGTTGATGAGTAACACAGATCAATACGGCTATGAACGCCACTGGATATACGAAATTCATTTTATAGACATCGCTAATGAAATAGGTGGTTTCTACGAAAAATATTTAGTATAACTATTATTTTCCCAATTAATAGTTTAACACACTACCCAACCATTTTTCTAACTCCTCCACAGGCTGTTGCTTGCGTGCTGCGTAGTCGGTTACTTGGTCTTTGCTTATGCGTCCTAAGCCAAAATAAAATGCTTCGGGGTGCGCAAAGTACAAGCCGCTCACAGC
Source organism: Bacteroidia bacterium (assembly GCA_014376525.1). Taxonomy (GTDB): domain Bacteria; phylum Bacteroidota; class Bacteroidia; order UBA4408; family UBA4408; genus JACMRI01. The sequence goes on from JACMRI010000183.1 coordinate 285, forward strand.
TGCGGTTGGAAACATTGCTAAACTTTCGGTAAGTACTATGTTCGTGTTTTTTTCAACATCTAACAGTTTCCACAACGTATTTTTCTCCGTATGGTCGGGCTGTGCAGGGTAGCCTGGTGCAGGGCGAATACCTGCGTAAGTTTCTTTTATAAGTTCTTCGGTTGATAAATTTTCTATAGGTGCATAGCCCCATATTTCGGTACGTACTTTTTTGTGCATTAATTCAGCAAATGCTTCAGCTAGGCGGTCTGCAAGACTTTTAAGTAGTATTGCACTATAATCGTCGTGGTCGTCCTCAAAGTATTTTACCCATTTATCTATACCAAAACCAGTACTTACCGCAAAGCCACCTATGTAATCTTTTCCTTTATTGGCAGGGCGTACAAAGTCGCTAAGAGCTATGTTACCTTTGCCGTCGGCTTTTTTAGTTTGTTGGCGCAAGGTATAAAATGTATGCTGTATACCCTCGTGGTTTATCACAACGTCATCGCCTACGGCATTGGCTTCAAACACGCCCACTACGGCATTGGCACTTAACCATTTTTCGTTTATTATACGTACTAACATTGCTTGCGCATCGGCAAATAATTTACGAGCTTCTTCGCCACGTTCTTTATCTTCCAATATGCGTGGGTACGCACCTTTCATTTCCCACGATATAAAAAATGGTGTCCAATCTATGTACGAAACTATCTCCGCTAAATCGTAATTAGGAAATGTTTTAACGCCTGTAAATACTGGTGTTTCAGGCGCTGGTGTAGTGTCCCAATCTATCTTAAAATTATTGGTACGTGCTATTTCCAAACTAACAAAATTCTTAGCATCGTTGGCTATTTTATTATAGCCACGCACACGTTCGTACTCTTCATTTATTTCTAATTTATAGGCTTCGTTATGTTCTTTACTTATGAGTTTACTTACTACAGGTATGCTCTTACTGGCATCGTTTACATGCACTACACCGTGCGCATATACTGGCTGTATTTTTACTGCGGTATGCACTTTGCTTGTAGTAGCTCCGCCTATGAGTAGTGGTATGGTAAATCCTTGGCGTGTCATTTCTTTTGCCACGTGTATCATTTCGTCGAGGCTTGGTGTTATTAATCCACTCAAGCCTATTATATCTACATTATGTTTGCGGGCTTCGTCCAATATTTTATCGGCACTTACCATTACACCAAGGTCTATAATTTCGTAATTGTTACACGCCATTACTACACCTACTATGTTTTTTCCTATATCGTGTACATCGCCTTTTACGGTTGCTAATAATACTTTTCCTGCGTTGGTAGATTGATTGCCATTTGCTTTTTTCTCAGCATCCATATAGGGTTCGAGGTAGGCAACTGCTTTTTTCATTACACGTGCGCTCTTTACAACTTGTGGCAAAAACATTTTTCCTTGCCCAAACAAATCGCCTACTACGTTCATACCTTTCATTAAGGTTTGTTCTATTACATCAAGTGTACGTGCTGCTTTTGCTCGTGATTCTTCTACATCTATCTCTATATAATCGGTAATGCCTTTTACTAACGAATGTGTAATACGGTCTTGCAATTCCATATTGCGCCACTCGGTATTGTCCTTATCTTTGGCTTTAGCACTTCCTTTTACGGTTTCTGCAAAGTTAATTAACCTTTCTGTAGCATCATCATTTCTATCAAACAATACGTCCTCTACTAGTGTTAATAGGTCTTTGGGTACATCATCATATATTTGTAACATATTTGGGTTTACTATACCCATATCCATACCATGTTGTATTGCATGGTACAAAAACGCACTGTGTATAGCCTCACGCACGTGGTCGTTACCTCTAAAACTAAATGATACGTTACTTACACCGCCACTTATACGAGCGTAAGGTAAGTTTGTTTTTATCCATTTGGTTGCGTTAAAAAAGTCTAGGGCATTTAATCTATGCTCGTCCATGCCTGTAGCTACTGGAAAAACATTAGGATCAAATATTATATCTTGCGGAGGAAAGTTTACTTCGTTTACCAATATATTGTACGCACGTGTACAAATATCTACACGACGTTGGTAGTTGTCGGCTTGTCCATCTTCATCAAACGCCATCACAATAACCGCTGCACCAAACTGTTTTACAATTTTGGCTTGTGCTTTAAACTCGGCTTCGCCAGCTTTTAAACTTATACTATTTACAATACCCTTACCTTGTACGCACTTTAAGCCCGCTTCTATTACATGAAATTTTGATGAGTCAATCATAATAGGCACCCTTGATATATCTGGCTCAGAGGCTATTAAGTTTAAAAATTCGGTCATTGCTTCTACGGCATCAAGCATACCCTCGTCCATGTTTATATCTATTACTTGTGCGCCGCCCTCTACTTGGTCGCGGGCTACAGCAAGTGCTTCTTCATATTTTTTATCAATAATTAAGCGTGCAAATTTTTTACTACCTGTTACGTTGGTGCGCTCGCCTATATTCATAAAATTACTTGCGGGCAATAGCGTAAGCGGCTCTAAACCGCTAAGGCGTAAGTAAGGAGGTTGTGCTATTTTTTGGCGAGGTTTATATTTTTTGGCAATAATAGCCATTGCCTTAATGTGTGCAGGCGTTGTACCACAGCACCCTCCTATTACATTTATGAAGCCCGATTTTAAAAAGTCTTCCACTTGTGGCGCCATTACATCGGGCGTTTCGTCGTATTCACCAAACTGATTAGGCAAGCCTGCATTAGGATAAGCATGTACATAAAACGCTGATTTTTCGTGTAATTCTTCCAAGTACGGACGCATATCTTTAGCACCCAACGCACAGTTTAAACCTATGGTAAATAAATCCACGTGCGATACAGAATTTAAAAATGCCTCTACCGTTTGCCCGCTTAGTGTACGTCCGCTTGCATCGGTAATAGTGCCACTCACCATTATTGGCAACGTGTAACCACGTTCTTCAAACACGTGTTGGCAAGCGTGCAATGCTGCTTTGGCGTTGAGAGTATCAAATATTGTTTCTATTAATAATATGTCCGAACCACCGTCAATCAAGCCTTCTACCTGTGTTTTGTATGCATCGGATAATTGGTCAAACGTTATGGCACGGTAAGCAGGCGCATTTACATCGGGGCTCATACTAAGTGTACGGTTAGTTGGGCCCATGGCACCAGCCACCCAGTGTAGCTTGCCTGTAGCTTCGTAATGCGCATTGGTAGCGGAACGTGCGCATTGTGCTGCTGCCACATTCATATCATATACATAGTCTTGCATATCATAATCTTCCATGGCTATAGTGGTGCCACTAAAGCTGTTGGTTTCAATTATGTCAGCACCTGCATCAATGTATTGTTGATGTATAGTAGTAATAATGTGAGGTTGTGTAATGCACAGTATATCGTTGTTGCCTTTTATATCTTTATGAAATGTTTTAAATTTTTCGCCCCTAAAATCTTCTTCCGATAGTTTATAGTCTTGTATTAGCGAGCCCATTGCTCCGTCTATTACTAATATACGTTCGGTTATGGCTTGGTGTAATGCGGCTATTCTTTCTTCTCTGGTCATCATTTGTAATTTATATATATTGTATGTTTAATTTTTAAACAAAAAAATCCTTTCGTAGCCTAAGCCAGAAAGGATTTATAATAGTGTTAAACGTTGAGTTTAATATAGATGATAAATGTTTTCCGACTCATCTTTATACTTACATTTTTTTAGTGTGTAGTTTAAGAGTTGGCACCTTCTTTTTTTAGTACTAAAATTGTAATAAAATCAGGGTTGCCAAGGCATCATAGGGCTTTTCCCTCTTCCTTTCTTGATAAGTGTTGTTGTTTATTTACAAAGAACTGTATGTTTTTTTTATAGTGCAAATATATACAATTGCAATCAATATTAAAGTAACCGCAGGCAAAAAAACTTACCTAAAATTTAGTTTAAAATATACCTGTATAATTATGCGGACTAATTTTTTTTAATTCTTTTTTAAGTGCACTTGTTACCTCCAATTCATCTATAAAAGCGTGCATTGTTGCTTGTGTTATAGCACTATTGCTACGTGTTAGGGCTTTTAGCGCTTCATACGGATTAGCATATCCCTCACGGCGCAGTACAGTTTGTATAGCCTCTGCTACCACTGCCCAGTTACTTTCTAAGTCGTGGGCTAGTTGTGCTTCATTAAGTATTAATTTATCCCAACCTTTGGTTATAGATTGCATAGCTATTACAGTATGCGCCAACGGTACACCTATGGTGCGTAGTACGGTACTGTCGGTTAAGTCGCGCTGTAGGCGGCTTATAGGTAGTTTAGCCGCTAAGTATTCTAGCAAAGCATTAGCAATACTAAGGTTACCCTCGGCGTTTTCAAAATCAATAGGGTTTACCTTATGCGGCATAGCACTACTGCCTACCTCGCCTGCTTTTATTTTTTGTTTAAAATATTCCATACTCACGTACTGCCACATATCTTTACAAAGGTCAGTAAGTATAGTGTTAATACGGGCTATGGCATGAAAACGTGCACCCATATTATCATAATGCTCTATTTGTGTGGTATATTGTAAACGATCCAAACTTAATTTTTGTTTTACAAAATCGTTAGAAAATTTTTCCCAATTTACTTTTGGATAAGTAATGTGGTGTGCATTAAAATTACCTGTAGCACCACCAAACTTAGCGCTATGCGGTACTTGATTAAGCAACGTTAGTTGATTATTAATACGCTCTATGTACACTTTTATTTCTTTGCCTAATTTGGTTGGAGATGCAGGTTGTCCGTGGGTGCGTGCAAGCATTGCTACGGCTTTCCAATCGTTGGCACTTACGTTAAGTTGCTTTACTAATTTGTTTACCATTGGCACGTATACATCGTTAATAAAGTCTTTAATAGTAAGCGGTACGGCGGTATTATTGATGTCTTGCGAAGTAAGTCCAAAGTGCACAAACTCTTTTTCGGTAACTATGTTTAGTTTGTCAAACTGTTGTTTTATATAGTACTCCACAGCTTTTACATCGTGGTTAGTTACTTTTTCTATTTCTTTTACTGCTAAAGCATCTTCTACCGTAAACTCTAAATAAATACTACGCAAGGCTTTATACTGCGCTTTTTTTATTCCTTTAAGTTCTACTAATGGCAACTCGCACAAGGCTATAAAATATTCTACTTCCACTTGTATGCGGTATTTTATTAATGCGTATTCGCTAAAATAATTTGCAAGCTGTGCCGTAGTTCGTCTGTATCTACCGTCTATTGATGATATTGCTGTAAGTTGATTCAATTCCATTACTTTTGTTATGTATTTAAAAAATTAGCTTGCTCATTATTATTATTTCGCAAATATAAATCTACTTTCGGTTTACTATGATAAAAGTTTCAGTTGTATCGTATCTTAATGCCACGCCATTTGTATATGGTTTAAAACATTATAAATTTAGTACTCCATTTGAATTATTGTTGGACTCTCCCAATATTTGCGCACAAAAACTTATCAATAATCAAATAGATATAGGCTTAGTACCCATTGCTATTATTCCGCAATTGCGCACACCTACTATCATTACGGATTACTGTATAGGGGCTAATGGCAAGGTACTTAGTGTGCAATTATTTAGTAATAAACCTTTGCACCAAATAAAAACAATAGGTTTAGACGCCGAGTCCAACACTTCCAACAAGCTGTGTAAGCTACTATGTGATAAACATTGGCTAATAAATCCAACATTTACAAACTACTCCACCACCAACGATGCCAACATAATAATAGGAGATAGAGCCTTGGCAGCCCTAGGTACTTATGCCTACGAGTTTGATTTGGCAGAAGCTTGGCAAGAGTACACCAACCTGCCATTTGTGTTTGCCGCTTGGGTAAGCAACAAACCTATTGCGCTTCCGTTTGTAACGGAATTAAACACCGCACTAGCTTTAGGCGTAAACGTTATACCTAAATTAATAGCTACTAATTATGCTAATGATGAGTTAGTAAGTACTTATTTAACACAACATATATGTTATAACTTAGGAACTGAGCAAAAACAAGCTATTACACAGTTTTTGGAATATAAATAGCGTTTCTTCTTTTACTTTACCAAAGTAACCGTCCCTACCAATCCTTTGTGTTTTGTGTTAAATACATCTGTGTATTCTAGTTTCCAGGTATATACTTCTTGCTGGCTTAGCTTACTTTGGCGTAAGTCGGTACCGTCCCAACCCTTACTGCTCATACTTTGCACACGTGCTATTAACTCGCCATAGCGGTTAAATATAATTAAATCTACTTCCTTAATGTTTATTCCTTTTACCATAAAATAATCATTTACTCCATCCCCGTTGGGTGTAAATACATTGGGTACATATATAGTATAAATAGGGTTTACACGCACTGGTTGATGCGTACTATCTATACAACCCTTGTCCGTTACTACTACTTGTTTTATAATATACGTACCCGAATCTGTATAATTATATA
>JACMRI010000184.1 GCA_014376525.1 Bacteroidia bacterium
CGGCGATAAAGGCGAACCTGCCGTAATAGGCACTGATAATACAGTTACTACCGCATTCCTAAATGTAGCAAAAGCCGTAGCCCAACAAGTAGCTATTGTAAATGCTAATAAAAATGCAATTGCCGAGGCGGAAGTTTAAATAATTAAAGTGTTTTTATTTTATTATATTTCAATTATACTAAGTATTAAGGCATGAAATATATATTTTAAATTGTTTATTAATTTGGGCACAACTTGTGCCCAAATTAATAAACAACAACTTAACAACCCAACAACAATGAATATAGGCATAGTGTGTTATCCAACCTTTGGCGGTAGTGGCGTAGTAGCTACAGAACTGGGCAAAGCATTGGCACAAAAAGGACACAACATACATTTTATTACCTATCGTGAGCCTGTGCGCTTAGATGTGTTTTCGGAAAATATTTATTACCACGAAGTAACCGTAAAAAATTATTCGTTGTTTGAATATGCTCCCTACGAGTTATGCCTTACCAGTAAAATGGTAAGCGTAGCCAAGCGCGAAAAGTTAGACGTACTGCACGTACATTACGCCATACCACACGCTTCGGCGGCATATATGGCTAAACAAATATTAGCAGCAGAGGGTATTCACTTACCGTTTATAACTACGCTACACGGTACAGATATTACCTTATTGGGCAAAGACCCATCGTTTCTTGCGCCCATTACTTTTGCTATAAACCAAAGTGATGCCGTAACCGCAGTGAGCGAAAGCCTGCGCAACGATACATTTACTAATTTTAAAATAAGTAAAGATATACACGTTATTCCCAATTTTATTGATGTAGATTTTTATGCTGCAAAAAACAATGCTGATGGTAAGTGCCACAGTAAACTATACGCTCCTAATGGAGAAAGAATAATTACTCACATAAGTAATTTTCGTAAAGTAAAACGCACCGAAGATGTTATAAAAATATTTGAAAAAATAAGTAAACAAACACCCTGTAAGCTGCTAATGGTAGGCGATGGCCCCGAACGTGAAATGTGTGAAGACCTTGCCCGTGAGTTAGGTTGCGAACAGTACGTAAAATTCTTGGGGAAAGTTACTACCCCCGAAAAAATATTAGCTATTACCGATTTGTTTTTGTTACCGTCCGAAACCGAAAGTTTTGGCTTATCAGCCTTGGAAGCAATGGCTGCTGGCGTGCCAGTAATATCTAGCAATGCAGGCGGAATACCCGAAGTAAACTTACACGGCATTACAGGCTATACTAGCAATGTAGGAGATGTGTATGATATGGCAAAAAATTGCTTAACTCTACTGCGAGATAATGATAAGTTTTTAGCCTTTAAGTTTAGTGCGCTGCAACAAGCCAAAGAGTTTCAGTTAGAAAAAGTATTGCCGTTATATGAAGATTTGTACAAGCAAGTAGTGCGTAAGTAATTTTACATATATACACCTATCACTAGTATGTCATCTATTTGTTCAGCGTTTCCCTTCCAATTGTTGATGTAGGTATTGAGTAATTGCTCTTGCTCCACCATAGGATGTTGTTGCATTGTTAATAGCAATTGTTTAAATGCTTTGGTAGTCAATTTTTTGTTCGTTAAGCCATTAAATGTATCAGCGTATCCGTCAGAAAAAATATAAAACGCATCTCCTGTGTTTAATTTAAATTGGTGTAAATCAAAGACTTGCTCGTGGCTGGTTAATCCTCCTAGGGCAGTTTTGGTTGCCTTTATCTCTTCTACTTCTGTGGTATTGTTTCGTATAATCCATATAGGTCGGTTTGCTCCTGCGTAGCTTATGGTGTTTGTTGCTAAGTCGATACTACATAGGGCTATATCCATTCCGTCGCGGGTAGATTCGTTAGCATCGGTTTGGTTTAAAGCTGCTTTAACACCTCTGTTTGTACTACTTAATATCTTTGCAACATTTGTTGTATGTGCTAGTGCAGCATCTAGTTTTTCGGAGCATACAAAACTCATAAATGCGCCAGGTACCCCGTGCCCTGTACAATCTGCTGCGGCTATAAATAGTAAGTTGTCTTTTTGCTTAAAATAATAAAAATCGCCACTTACAATGTCTTTAGGTTTAAACAATATAAAACTATTTAGCAAGGCTTTGTACACCTCGTTTTTGTTGGGTAAATTAGCATTTTGTATGCGCTTTGCATAGTTTATACTATCAGTTATTTCTTTGTTTTTATGTTCTAAATCGGTTTTTTGTTTGCCTATTATTTGCTCATAGTTTATGTTTATTAATTTAAACTGAAATAGAACTAAAGTACTTAACAAAAACACAACGTTAAGCAATATAACATAGGTAAGGTTATTATCAAACTGCGATAAAACATAGTGTGGTGTGTAAAACTCTTTTACATAAAACGAAGCCCAAAAGGTTGTTATTGCTACAAAAATAAGTGCGACACCTTTGGTTTTACTTTCTAACACCACTACTGGTATAAGCGATATGGGTATTAAAAAATATTCTATGCCTGAGTTAGGAGCTTCAATACTTCGGTAAAAAACATTAGCTATAACTAGCGTAAACACCCAATAAAATGAAGTGTAAAACAAACGCATTTTACTAAAAACAAAACAAGTGCTTAACGCAAGCGTTGCTATGAGTTGTATAGGAATGTAATAATAATCGTGTATTAAATACAAATGAGACATTAGTAAAAATGTACTTATTGTTGCCAATAACCCTATTTGATTAATGAGCTGTATTTTTTTGGTAAATCGTGCTGAATCAGTAGCTTGTACGCCTATATTTATAATGGTGGTATATAATTTCATTTGATATAATTTACGCTACTACTTACGTGTAGGCATAGCGTTAATGCTGCTGTTTTGTATTAATACATTTGCGCCTTGTGTTTGTATAAGTTGCTTAGCTTCGGCTGCTGTTATGCGTTTGCCGTTGTAGTAAGCGGTTACAAATGCGTCTTTAATACCATAGCCCACTACTATGTTTTTGGCTTTGTTAGCTTCGTTTACATTGTTGTATAAACCCGAACTATAGCGCAAATAATTGTTGCTAGTGGTTTCTACGTTTAATGGTTGTATATTAAATAATTGTGCTGCAGTAACTTTTTTGCCATACACACCCACTTGCACCGTATATGCCAAGCCTTTTACTGATGCTATTTCTATCGATTTTACATCGTTGGTTATGTTTACTACTACTTTAGTTGGTAAGGAGTTTAGGGTAGTTGTTGTGGCAGTGTCTGCTAATGTTGTTTTTGCGGTAGTAGCGGTTGAGGTGCTTGCAACGGTTATATTATTTGGTCGTTCACGTACAAATTCTTTTAACTCTATAATACTGTTACTCTCAAGTGGTGTGGCTTGCGCGCTACTTTCGCTTACCAATGCCATAGCCTCAGCATACGATATGCGTTTACCATTATAATAGCCCACTACAAATGCATCTTTATAACCTATACCTCTAATTTCGTTTTTAGCCAAATTTGCATTTTTATAACTCCGAAAACTTCCTGCGGTGTAGCGTATTAAGCCACTTGGCGTGCCTTCGCCAAATAGCGGATTAAAGCCCTTAAATAAATCTTGTGGTATAGCATTGCGAAAGGCACCTATTTGTACCTTAAACAACAAGCCTTGCGGTATTTCGGGGTTAAGTGGTATAGGGTTATTTACGGTATATACTATTGTAGATTTTTTCTCAAACACATCAGTACTATTATTAACAATTGGTACAGTTGTTTTTTGTTTTTTAATAACTGTTGAGTTGGTGTTAGTTGCAGCATCGGTAATTTTGTTGGTGTTGTTTGCTAAAGTATTATCAGTAGTATTTATTAATTCTATTTTAGTAAGATTAGAGTCCGTTAATGTTGATGATGTATTAGCGGTATCTACTGGTGTTACATTGTTATTTTTGTTTGCTCCTCCCGAAACTATTTCGCTACCCAACATGGTAGGATTGTTTGATACAATTATGGTTTTATTATTAGCAGTTGTGTTTGATGTAGTTTCATTGTTTACAACTTTAGTATTTTCTTTCGCCACAACTGCTGTAGAGTCTTTATTACTAGGGGTTTCAAACGACGATGTTTTTTCGTATGTGGTTTTATCTAATGTTTGCAATAGCTGGTTAGCTTCTTGTTCTTTGGCGGCCGCTTCGTTTTTATAATTAGTAGCCGCCGCTTGGTTGTTACGTGCCAAATCTCGCTCACGAGCTATAATACTGTTTAACGAATCGGCCTGCTCAAACAAACGCTCACGCTGGGCATTATCGCTACTTGCGTTGGCTTGCATTATTAGTTTATCAGCAGCTTGTTGGTTAGCGTTAGCGCGTTCGTTTACATTTTCGGCGCGTTGTTGTTGTTTAGTTGCGCTATTTTCTAATGCTGCCGCATCGTCCTTTGTTGCTACAAGTTCTTTATATTCTTGTGTGTTTTTAACTTCGGCTGTAGTACTTGTATTATCGGGTAGTGTAGCGGCGTTTACAATTGTTTGTGGGCTTGTGTTGTTTGCAGTAGCGGAACTTTCTTTAATTGTTTTATTGGCATAATTATTTTTTGCCGTTGCGTTTATTACGGCAGCATCATCAGTGTTTAAGTTGGTGTAAGTACCTATAGATTGTTGCTGCTTGGTTATTGCTTTTGCTTCTAGGTCATACGCTCTGCTTTGTGCATCTAGCTTGGTGTTTACATCTTTGGTCGTAAGTGCTATGCCGCGTACTTTTTTGGCTTGTTCAAAATATGATTCTGCTTCATCGCTTAACAATTCTGCCGCTAAAGCCTTGCTATTGGGCGAATCTACGTACTTGGTTTTAAACTCTTGTGTTTTGTATTTGTTTAGTTCGTATTCCAGTTTGTTGGCGTTATACAAAGCGTTGTTATATTGCGTCTGTTTTTGTTTAGCTTCTTCACGTGCGGCATCGGATTTTAGAATAAGTGCCGTTTTTAATTTTGGATTAGCTTTCGCTTGCTGTGTAAGGCTTGTTACTTCTGCATTTTTTTGTTGATAAGCCGTGTAGGTAATATCAGCGTTTGCAAGTTCTTTACGCACATCTGCGTTGGTATAACTCACTGTAGCTGTTTTATCTGCCACAGGCACAAGGTCATTAGCTATGTTTAGTGGTTTTTCTGTTAATACATTATAACCTATTGTATTGTCGGCACTTGTGTTTACTGGTGTTATGTTGTTTTCTTTTATTGGAGTATTATCTAGGGTAGTGTTGTTATTGTTTGTTGTTGCTATTACTTTGTTAGAGTTTGTATCATTAATGTTTACTGGTGTCGTAACTTCATTAGCAACAGTTTTGGCATTATCTTTATTTTCGTTAGTAGTTACATTTGTTGTATTTTCATTTATGTTATTTGCCTCAGTAGCATTATTTGTAGTATTAGTAGTGTTTGTTGCTGTGGTTGATGTTGTACTTTGCCCAACAATCTTTTTACTATCATTAATCTCTTTTGCTTTTTGTTTTTTAACGTTTTCGTAAGCCGAAATTTCCGCTTCTAGTTTATTTTTTTCATCGGCACTTCGTGCTTTTTTTATTTCGGCTTTGTTGTTGTCTATGTTTTTATTTAGTTTAGTAATAAATGTTTCATTTAGCTGGATTTTAGCATTTTCCCGCACAGTTTCATCTTTTATTTTACTTAACTCATTTATTTTTTCGGGGTAGCTTTTTGTACTAGTTAGTATAGCATCTGCTTGCACTTGAGGTGTAGCCAAAGCTTCGTTGTTGGTTATCCCTATGGTGTCTGTGTTATTATTAATATTTGTGGCAGAGTCATTGGTTTTTTTGTTAGCAGAGTTTGCTTCGTTATTATCTATTATTACAGCAGTATTACTTGTGTTATTATCATTGTTTTTAGCCGCAATAATAACACTTTCGGCTGTTTTTATTTTTTCGTTTACATCTTGTTTAAGTTGTGTAAGCTCAGCTATCTCACTATTTATTTTATTTTTTTCGGGTATTGCTTTTGTACTTTGTTGTTTCTCTTTTAGTGTGTTTATTTCATCAACCAATACTGCATCAAGTTCTTTGTAGGTTTTGGTTTGTTCTTGCGAGCGTATAGTATTATCTGCTATTGCGTTGTTTTTTTGCAAAGCTATTTCTGCCTCTTTTACGTATTGTTTAGTTTGTACATCAGGGCTATAATTTTGTGTAAGTGCGGGCGTAACATCTACTTTGGTAGTGTTATCGGTTATTACAGTATTGTCTGCAACTTCATTTGTTTTAGGAGTAATGGTTTTGTTTTCGATTAATGTAGAGGTTTCATCAGCATTGTTTGTACTGCCCCCATCGGTAGCTATTGTAGTGTTTACTTGCGCCATCAATCTATTTACTTCAGCAACATCTATAGCGGGCTTTACGGTAAGTTTTTGTACTACATCGTTAGCACGCATAAGCACAGCGGCATTGCCACTATTGTCGCTTACTGTTATTTTTTCTTTTAAATTATCGCTTTTTACTTGCAGCACCGATAGGTCATTTTCTTTAGCCATTACATCGGCTTTCAACTCTTCTATTTGTGTTTCAAATGCTGCTTTTACTGTTTTATCTTTGGTGCGAGACACCTGTGTTTTTAAGTTTTCTTGCTCCGCTTGCGTTTCGGCTATATCCTTTTTAAGTTCCGTTTGTTGGCGTGCATTTTCGGCAAAGGCATTTTTATTTTCATCCGATTCTTTTTGCGCAATATTATCTTCTGCACCATTCGTTGCAAGTTTTGCTTTTAATTCTTTTACTCCCTCTGTTTGCACACCCTTTGCTGCCTCGTAAGCACGTGCGTAAGCCATTATATCATCTGCTTCGGCTTGCTTTGTGGTAGCAATATTTGCTTGCTCTTTCGTAACTTTTTTGGCTGCGTTTACATCGTTTATTGCAGCTATTAAGTTTTGTTTTATAGTACCCAATTCTACTGTTATTGTCTCTTTTTCGGCGCTAGTAGCGGTAGTTTCTTTTAATGTAAGATCGTTAAGCTTAAGCTGTAAGTCGCTTGCTTCCTTGGCTTTTAGGTAAGCATACACTAGTGTGGTATTACTATTTTGCTTTGCTTCATCAGCCGCTAATTGTGCTTTTTTACTTTTATTAATAGTTTCGTTTATATCCTCTGCCACTGTATTATCAGTAGCTACAGCGGTGTTGTCTTTAGTGGTTTGTGCATTTTTAATTTGCTCTTCCAATAATTTTTTACTCAACTCTTCGTCAAAATTTACATCCAATTCCGCTTGGTTTTTTAATACCTCTTGCAATTCATCAGCGGTTAGTGGCACATCAAAATCGCTTTTAATAGCCAATATATCTTTTTGTGCCTCCTTAGTTTCGTAGCCTATTTGTTGCTTGTATGCCGTGTATTGTGTTACTTCGGGTACGTCTACATAGCCCGATTGTACTGCTATTCCGTTAGTTTCTACCGTAAACTGATATTTGCCTCCACTTGGCAAATTCACCATATACTTATTGGCATTATTGGTTTTAATTATTCCTATTAGTTTTTTGTCTTCGTCTATTTTACGTACAGATATTGTTGCACCAATAAGTGCGTTGGCAGGCTGTGCAAATTTTCCCACAAGCATTACCAATATGTTGGTTTTTATACCCTCTTTTATTTTATATACTTTCGTGTAGTTCATTTTACTACTACGTTTACTGCTAAAGTAGGAGCTTTTATATTCCGCATCGGTTAAGTATAGCATATCATCATCGGGCGAATTTATCGGAAAATCAACATTCTCGGGCTTACTCCACGCATTATTTACATCGTCGTATTCGCTTTTAAATACATCAAAACCGCCCATACTATTGTGTCCTTTGGAGCAAAAAAACAATGTTTTACCATCGGGGTGCATAAATGCGTATTCTTCGTCGTAGTTAGTGTTTATAGTAGCTCCCAAGTTTTCGGGCACTCCAAACCCGCCCGAAGCCAGTTTTTGTATGCGATAAATATCTCTACTATTTTTTTCGTTATCGCCCCAACTGCTATAGTACAAATATTTATCGTCGGGGCTTATGTACATTATACTTTGATCTTTGCGTTTTAAGTCTATTTTACTGCAAAAATCTTCGGGCTTTACTACCAATTTTCCATTAATACCTTGCAACGAATACGACCTAAAAAAATCGCTTACTACAATTTCTTTTTTTTCTAGCACTACCAATTCTGTTGGCTTTTGTATTAAATTTTTTCCATTGTTACACGTTTCTATAGCACGCGCTACATCAAAACTTGGGTTTACTTTGTTACCTTTCTTTAGCTTGTATTGCTCGTAGTTTTTTATGGCATCGTTAAACCTGTAATTAAGCTGGTACGCTTTTCCCAAAAAATAAAATGCCTCTGCGTCCACCTCTGGTTTTGACGCAGCATATTTTAAATACAACATTGGCTTTTCCTTATCTTCATTGGCATACAGCATACATGCACCAAATTTATAATTATAGTTAGCATCTTTTTGATACAAAGCCAATAACTGCGAGTACAACGGAAATGCTTGCGTGTAGCTTTCGGCTTCAAATAATTTTTCGGCTTGTTTTTTTAAGTCTGCTTCCGATTTAAACGCACCTTGTGCCACACACAACTGCGTGAAAATTAAACTCGTAACAAGAACAATAAATATATTTTTAATTGAATAAATCAATGAATATGAAATAGAAAAAGTATAACAACTTTTCAAATATAAACATTAAGCGCACCAATTGCATTTTTTTTTTGGCTGAAGTATTTTGTGAGGCTCTAACGTTAGTTGTATATGTAGCTAAAAAGATTATATTTGGTTTAAATAATTAAAATTTTTATTATGAAAAAAGCACTCCTTTTTATCACTATTATTTCATCAGCATGTGCGCTAAATACAACTGTGCAAGCACAAAACATAGGTATAAATACCGCTAACCCCGATGCGTCCGCTATACTAGACATATCGCACACTACACGTGGCTTACTTATACCACGTGTGCAATTAGTAGCAAGTAATAATCCTGCACCTATAGCAGCACCTGTATTAAGTTTATTGGTGTTTAACTTACTGCCTGCAGGCGCATCTCCTAACGATGTAAAAACGGGTTATTACTACTGGGATGCTACCAAGTGGGTAAGTATTGGTACTGGTAGTGCTTGGGGCTTACTTGGTAATACAGGTACAACAGCAGGCACTAACTTTGTGGGTACTATTGATAATGTAGATTTGGTGTTTAAACGTAATAATGTACGAGGAGGATTACTAAATAGTACGTTAAGCAACACCTCATTTGGAGTAAGCGCTTTAAATCCGGCTGCCACAGGTACCGAAAATACGGCTATAGGAGTATTTAGCTTGGAAAACAACACGACTGGTGGAGGTAATACAGCTTTAGGAGGATATAATTTACGTGCTAATACTACAGGAATTGCTAATACCGCTGTTGGCGACCAAAGCATGTCATTTAACACCACAGGAAATTACAATACCGCAGTAGGTTGGCAAAGTGCTAATAGTAATACAGGTAGTAACAATACTGCAATAGGTTACACCGCATTAAGTAAAAACATAGCAAATGATAATACGGTAGTTGGACATCAAGCCATGTTTAATAGTACTACAGGAATATATAATACAGCATTAGGAGGTAATACATTATTTAACAACACCACTGGCAGTCAAAACACTGCTGTAGGATATAATACATTGCAGGGTAATACTATAGCATCACAAAATACAGCTGTGGGTACTGGTGTACTAGTAGGAGCGGGACTTGTTGGAGGTAGAAACACAGGGATAGGAAATCAATTGTTGTATAGTAATACCACAGGGGTTGGTAACGCTGCTATAGGGTATGATAATTTAATAAGTAATACAACGGGTAGTAATAACATTGCCGTTGGGGGTTCTACATTAGGCAATAATACAACAGGTAGTAATAATATTGGTATTGGAGGAATAAACTTGGCGCTAAACACAACAGGAGGAGGCAACATTGCAATGGGCTATTATAGTTTGGTAGGCAATACAACAGGAGGTGGTAACATCGCTATGGGGAGTGAGTCTTATAGCGCTGCTAATGGTAGTGGTAACCTATCGTTTGGTACTTGGGCATTGCGTACCGTTACAGGTAACAGTAGCAACAACATAGCTATGGGCTATCGCGCAGGAGATAACTATATAGATGCGCCAGTAGTAAATGATAATGTTTTGTTGGGAGCAGGCTCTGGTACCAACGTACGTGGTGATAATAACATAGCTTTGGGTGCTAATACATCATTTGCTAATGCAACATTTAACAATCAATTAAACATAGGGAATTGTATATATGGTACCGGATTTTCTGGTGGTAATGCAGGTAATGTGGGTATAGGTACAGTGGCTCCAGTGGCTAAATTAGAAGTGGGAAATGGATCCATTGGAGATGCTATTTTGGGTGTTGTTGGTGGTGGTTATGCGGGTAAATTTGTTAATGTTAATAATGGATATGGTAACGCTAAATTATTATGGGTTTCCTCTATCAATCAAAATGCTGCGGGCTATCATTTATATGTAGAGGGTAACAATAATCCTGAACTTGTTGTGCAAGGCAATGGTAACGTAGGTATAGGTATAGCCTTGCCAGGTGCAAAACTACACGTAATTGATAATGCTAACCGCCGCACTTTACATGTAGAACACGATTTTAATGGCTTAACAAATACTGATGCAGCTTTTATAGGTGGTATAGACGCAGGGTTTACTGCCACGGGTTTATTTGTATTACAAAAAGATGCCGTTAGTTTTAGTTCGGCTGGTAGTAACCTACTAAATGTGGTAAAAAATTCGGTTTCGCAAATGGTAGTAAATGGATTAGGCAACGTAGGTATAGGTACCGCTGCCCCAAATGCAACATTAGATGTGCAAACCAACTCCAACGTACAAGCTGACGCGATAGCGCGCTTTAGTCGGGCGGGTACAGCCTCGCTTGGTTGGTTTGGTATGCACTCAGGTTCATTAGCAGGAGATTGGAATGGACTTGTAGGTGCAGGAGATAAATCTATTATATTTACTAATGATAATGACCCCGCTAACAATCAAGCTACAGGTTTAGTTATTGGTCCTTGGAATGGAGTTGCTAATCCATCACCAAATGCAGGTATTAAAATAATGGAAAATGGTAATGTTGGAGTAGGTATAGGTTCACCTTCTCAAAAACTTGATGTATTGGGAGCTGGCATTTTTAGAACAAATCCAGCCACACCTACAGGTAACATTTGGAATGGTACAAGTAATATAGATGGTGTAGAGTTTGGTGGGGCTGCAGGAGATTATTATACTGGTTTTCAACGTACAGGTTTAGGTGGTGTAATGCATATTGCACAAGGACCATCAGCTCCAGCAACAGGCTCATTGGTAGGGTTTTTTAGAGCTGGAGTTTTAATTGGAGGCATAACATTTCCCAATACAGCAAGTGTTTCATACAACACCACATCAGATATTCGTTTAAAGGAAAACATTAAAGAAAGCCATTTTACTTTAGCCGACATTAAAAAAATAGAGGTAAAAGAATATAACTACAAAGCCGATGAAACCAAGCAAGCACAAACAGGTTTTATAGCACAACAATTATATACCATATACCCCGAAGCTGTAACTAAAGGTGGCGAAGACCCAAAAACTCACCCTTGGATGATAGATTACAGTAAACTTACTCCACTGCTTATAAAAGGTATGCAAGACCAACAACAAACCATAGAGTTGTTGTTAAAACGTATAGAAGCTTTGGAAAAAAAATAGTTTTTCTAATAAAATAGGAGTGTAGTTTATGCGTTTAAATTTATTACACCTATTGCGACCAAGGTAATAACTGCCCTCGCCATACTCCTTTATTATCAACGCTTAGGGCTGGCAAAGGTATTTTTATAAATGAAATAGCGCTAAGTGTTTTGTTGAGCCATTTATGTTTTGTCTTCAATTTTGACACATCAATATCTACACTTAAATAATAACGTTGGGTACGATAGTACGATGTATTAAACGCATCATTATTGTGCGCACCTAGCATTCCTGTTGCTTTGTAGCCCAATGATACCCCCAAGTAAGCGGGCAGTGTACTGTGTGCAAACAATTGCTTTGGATAAAAACACAGCCAGTACGACTGTGCGTTATAATCTTTTAACACTCGCTCCGAAGCACTACTACCTAGCAACTTAGGGTTATACTGCGCAATACTACTGGGTATATACAAAAACTTTAATTGTAACGGATAGTTGTTTTTTAGCGCTATACCCTGCCAAACAGCAAGTGCAGTACCAATGGTATTAGCCGCCACATCTCCCCACGAAAAACCCCAGCCCCTAGAAAAACCGTCTTGTATTTCTATGCTTGTCATAAATAATAATCCTACACTACCCGCTAACAGTTGTTGCTTGGGGCTTTGCCAGCCTGCGTTATAGCTGGCATTTATTATGGCTTTGCCTAAATTAAATGTAGTAAATGTATGCCCAAGTTTGTCTGCGCCTTGCCACTCGTTATTATCATTAAAAGTATGAAACTTACCTGTGTTATAATTAGCATACCACGCAAAGTATAGTGCGGTGTTAAGTCCAACCAATCCTGTGGCGGAAGATATAGCAAGCGCATTTTTTTTAGTTCGTAAACTATCTTCTTGCAATTGTTGTGCTTGTGTGTTTATACTAATTAATAATAAAATCATATATACACATCTAATTATGTATATATGTATATATGTTATAAAAGCGCAAAGATTTTGCATTTACTTTTTGTTAGGATTGTAATAATATATAATACGATAACCCCCCATTATAGCAAAGTTATAACTTGCCTTACGTATAGGTACATTGTGCCACGAACTCTTAGCTACCTCTGTGTTGTAGGATAAACCCACATACCATTTTGGCCAATTAAAACCCGACTGTACTTGAATACTATTTTTTAAATACCAATAACGACGCTGCTCCTGTGTGTTAGTATTTGTTGTGGCGTTATAATATGTCCATAATTGTGTTGGTTTCCACACTTCGCTAAAAGCACCACCCGAAATATAAAAACTGTTGTGCACATACGTGTAAGCGTATCCTGCTCTAGGATATAAACTTAATGAATAAATATTAGTAGCGCCCTCTACAGCTTGTAACTTGGTAGAGTTAATTTTTGGAACAATAATTCCACTAATTGTACTTTGATTGTTGCGACGCAAAACACCAGTAAAAATAAGCGAACCGCACGATTTTAATTGCCTAGCCGAGTTGTAAAAAGCCGCCTTGTACGAAAAGTGTTTTGCATTTATTACATAGTTAAAATTAAGTCCAGCGTCTAATTCGGCTTGCCTAAAACTATAGCTGCTTTTGACGAGTATACCCGAATAATTTCGTGCATTTACTCGTGTATAAAACCCTTCGTTGTTGCGCAACACTACTTCAAGCACTACTTTTTTGCGGTAGTAATTAAATGAAAAATCGGTAAGTTTACTAGCAGCGTAAATATACTCTTTAAACAATGTTCTGAACGCATTAATGGAAAACGACACATCAAAGTTACGGTAAGTAAGTGTTAGATTAGGCACTAATGGCGCATAACTCGTTGTTTTTACATAATTGTAACGTGTGCCATAACGCGTACTCAAAGACCCTGTTTTTAATTTTGGTTTTATGCCAATTTTGGTTTTAAATGTTCTTATATAATTAGTATCTATTCTAAAAATTGCGGTGTCTTTTTCAAAATAATTATCAGCAACACAACTGTATATTTGCGTACATAACAATACAATAATAACCACTATACGCAAGGCCAATTATTTGTCTTGGCTTAGTTTGTAAAGCGTATCACGCTCATTAAGGGTAAGACTTTCGTAACCTGTTTTTGATATTTTATCCAACAGTTCGTCCATACGTTTCTGCTTGTCGGTGGTGGTGTTTGTTTTTTCTTGTTCTGCCTGTATTCGCGGACTGTGCACTACTTTAAGTGTCTTGCTCACTTGCTTGCGTTCGTAAACTTTGCTTATAGAAGCCAGCCACTCTGTAAGATCTTTTCCTTTTTTTAAATTCGCACCATAAATCATGCCCCACAATGCCCCACCTAAGTGCGCTATATGCCCGCCAGCATTACCTTTGCTTATACTTATTACATCTATTGCTAAAAGTATAATAGTGAGGTAGCGCAATTGTAAATCAAACAATATTACACGCACTATCATAGTAGGATAATATACCGTGGCTATAACCAGTATAGCCAGTACCGATGCTGATGCACCTTGCGTAAACGATACATCTTTTACCGCTTCAAACACAGGGAAAATTGCGTAAAAAATAAGCATAAGTAACGCTCCAAACACACCGCCAATAAGGTAGTTGGCCCATAATCTAAAAGTCCCCAATGTATCCTGAAAAATTTGCCCAGCAAAATATAACATAAGCATATTACCTAGCAAGTGCCATATTTCTACATGCACAAACATATACGTAAACAGCGACCATGGCTGCAGTAGCAAGTTAGTAAACGTACCTGGTACGGCTACATGATTTACAAAATCATACGCCGAAGGTCCACTTTTGTTAAATAAAAAAAACATTAAAGCCGTAAGGTTTATAATGCTAAATACGGCTAAGTTAATAGCAATAAGTTGCACATAAGCACCACCGTTTTTTAACTTGTACATAACACTGTCGTATTGCATGTTGCTTAACTGTTAAATTATATTGTTTAAAAGTACGAATTATTTGTATTGCTTTTTTCGCGCCATACTTTTAATAGTATAAAGCCAACTAACATGCCACCAAGGTGTGCAAAGTGTGCTACATTATCGTTCATGTTGGCTTTAATGCCTGTGTATAATTCCATACCTATGTATAGCATTACTAAGTATTTGGCTTTTATTGGAAAGAAATAAATAAATACCATATTGTCGGGGAACATATAGCCGTATGCCAACAATATGCCGTACAGTGCACCAGATGCGCCAAGTATGGTAGGTGCGTTAAGCAAATCTTCTTTATATAATTGTAAGTAATCTATAATTTTATGTGTGCTGCCAATTTCGCTATACAAGGCTGTGTTGGTTTGGTATTGGTGATAGTCAGATAAAAATGCTTGTAAATGATTTTGCATTTCTATACTTTGCATTTTAAAATCGGGCGAACTAAAAAATGCTTGTACCGCTTCGTTGCTGGGCTTTTGCATCAATTCATTAATAGCATTAAGCGTAGGCAATAGTTGGTAGTACACAACACAATAGTGTATTAGTGCAGCTCCTAAGCCCGTTACTAAATAATAAATAATAAATTTTTTAGGACCCCAAAAATTTTCTAGTGTAGAACCAAACATCCATATTGCTAATAAATTAAAAAATATATGACCAATATCGCCGTGCATAAACATGTACGTAAAAAGTTGGTAAGGCTTAAATTCAGTGGCAATAGGCATGTGCATACCCAGTATATTGGATAGGTCTATACCTTTTATATTTTTTAATGTAAACGTAGCAAAGAAAAATATTACATTAATAATTATAATGTTTTTAACTACTGGAGGCAGTATACTAAAGGGCTGTGGGCGATAACTCATGGAGTATGTTTGGGTTTATAAATCTATTTTAATTTTTGTTCTATTTCCAGTTGAGATAGTTCGGTAATAATGCGCTTACCATTAGGAGCGTAGGTTTTGTTGGTGCATTGTAACCAATCTATAAGCAAGGCGTCCATTTCTTCGGGCGATAAATAACGCCCCGTTTTTATAGCTAACGATGCTGCTGTGGCAGTAGTTAATAATTCCAAATGTACTTGCGAGCTATTACTTTCGCTTTGTTTTATGGTGTCTAATATGTGTTCAAATGTGGCTATTACCTTGCTGCTATCTGTAAATATTGGTAAGCCATTAAGCACTACTGTATTGTTGCCAAAATCTTCCAACTCAAAACCTATTAATTTAAAGTCTGCCATAAGTTGTAGCACCAATGCATAATCGGTTGGCGATAGCTGTATTTGCTGTGGAAACAACGATTTTTGTATGGCTATTTCATTGTTTTTTATTGTAGCCATAAGCTGCTCGTACAACACACGGTGGTGTGCCAAATGTTGGTCTATAATATAGGCGGTTTTGGACGTATGCAACAGTATGTATTTGCTGTACAATTGCACACACTCTTTGGTATTAATGTCTTTGGCATCAATGGCAAAAAGTTGATGCTGTGCAATGTATTCCTGCGGATTTTTATTATCCAATACATCATACATTTGTTGCCAATTTTGGGTAGAAGGTTTGTTTAATTTAAATGCAGGTTGCTGTATTGATGTGCCTTTGTGGGTACTTGCATCAAACGGATTATAATTAGGATTAACAGTAATGGTTGGTACTTTTATTTCGCCTTTGGCAGCATTAAAATCTATAGCAAAGGAATTTTCCACATCAAAATCGAGCGAGGGCGCTAAGTTGTATTGCCCCACGCTAAGCCTTGCTGCCGCCTGTATGTAGGAGTATATAATGCGCTCGTCTTCAAACTTTATTTCGGTTTTGGTGGGGTGTATATTTACATCTATACGAGCAGGATCTACGTGCAAATTAATAAAGTAAGACACGTGTGCATCGGCAGGTATAAGTTGTTTGTAGGCGTCTAACACGGCATGATTAAAGTAAGCATTTTTTATAAAACGATTGTTTACAAAAAAATACTGTTCACCTCTTGTCTTACGAGCAAATTCAGGCTTTCCCACATATCCCTCTATTATTACTACACTTGTTTTTTCGGTAATAGGCACCATACGTTCGTCGTAATTACTGCCAAACAAATTGCATATACGTTGCTTAAAACTACCTTTGTTTAGCTGAAAAACCAGCGTATTATTACTATATAATTTAAAGCCAATTTCGGGGTGAGTAAGTCCAACACGGGTAAATTCTTCTACTATGTGGTTGTACTCTACATTGTCTGACTTTAAAAAATTGCGGCGAGCAGGAATATTGTAAAATAAATTTTTAACACTTATACTTGTACCATCGGCGCAGGCTACAGGGGTTTGTTGTAGTACGGTGTTGCCCTCTACTTCTACCAGTTCGCCTATATCATTATGTGCTTGTTTGGTTTTAAGTTCTACAAATGCAACAGCGGCAATGCTTGCAAGCGCTTCGCCTCTAAAGCCTTTGGTGTGTAAGTTATACAAGTCATTGGCCACTTGTATTTTGGACGTGGCGTGGCGTTCAAAACAACGGCGGGCATCGGTTGTACTCATCCCTTTGCCGTTATCTATTACTTGTACAAGAGTTTTGCCTGCGTCTTTTATTATAAGGGTAATTTCTGTGGCGTCAGCATCTATAGCATTTTCCATTAACTCCTTTACTACGCTGGCAGGGCGTTGCACCACCTCGCCAGCCGCTATTTGGTTGGCTACGTGGTCGGGTAAAAGTTGAATAATATCTGCCATTATATGCTTAATTTTGTTTTGCAAAAATAGCAGTAATTATGCAGTTATGCGAGGTTAAATAAATTTTTAACAATTAAAGTTTGCATATCCGTAAATTAAAACTACTTTTGTAAAACAATAGAATGGTTGCGTGGCTTAATGGATATAGCATCTCACTACGGATGAGAAGGTTCGGGGTTCGAATCCCTGCGCGACCACAACTTAAAAAACAAAACCCCTAATTATTAAGTAGTTAGGGGTTTTTTTAATGCTCATTTACCCCACGGCTAACTGTGCGTACTGCTTGCTGAGTTAGTTATTTGTACAAGAGTTGTTTGTTAAAATACTCTATTAGTTTTAAAATAAAAATGAATAATTAACATTGAATAACAAGTTGCTGATATTTCGGCTCCGCTCAGTAACCAGCTTAATACTTGCAAGAGCCAACCAATTTCATAATAAGCTATGGAACACTTGCGGGAACGGGGTTTGGTAAATATAATGCTAGCAAATTAATTCGCTCTGCTAATGCACTAAGGCTGCCGCAAGCGTCCCGCTTGTGCGTTTATTACTTGTAAAAAGTTATTTGTTAAAATACTATATTTGATAAAATTAAACAAACTTATGTACCTATATAATTATGAAAATTACAAACAATACACCCACAGGCGGAACGCTTGCGGTAGCTCAACACAGCTATCTAACGCTTGCGACCAATGTCATTAAGTTAAGCTATAAACAATTGATTACTAATAACTTATTTATGTTTAGTTAATTATTTTTCATTAATATAATTTGCTTTGGTAAAAAACCATGGCGAGCAAAACAATCAA
>JACMRI010000024.1 GCA_014376525.1 Bacteroidia bacterium
ATGGTACACAAGCTGCAGGCAAAATTTTAGTAAGTGATGCTGCGGGTAAAGCAGCATGGAAACAAACTATTATACATGGTAATGTTGCTGCAGTAGGTAATACATCTACTGGTCTTGGTGTATATGCTTCGTCGGGCGTTACGGTTACAGTACCTCCGGGCGAGTGGTTAATATCTGGTATGGGCATTGGCACACCAGCATCTTGTCGTGGTAATTTTATGTTATTTAATAATAATACCAACGCAGTGGTAAAATATACACTTTTTCCAAATGCCACAGGCGATTTTCAGGTAGCAACTCTTGCTGCTTATGTAAAAGTATTAGTTACCACCACATTTGAATTTAAGTTAGAGTCAAGAGGTTGTGGTAATGTGCAAATACATTCCGATAATAACTTATGGGATATAACAGCTACAGGGGTAGAATATTAAAAATATTAAACAAGTACGAATTTGAACAATCTATTTTAAATGTGCTTAAACTATTACAATAGAGTTAACAAAAAGCAAAAATTATATTTTGGCTAATTACAAAAATGAAATTGAGTAGCGTAAGTGGTTGATGCAGTATATTCGCAACTTATAAACACCAGTGCAGATGGTTATAAGTGTGAAGATTACAATAAGTTTACCCCAATACTTATTGAAGCAATAAAAGAACAACAAGTACAACAACTTATAGCTAAGCATAATCAAGAAATGCTCATCTTACTAAAACATATAAAGGCTTTGGAAAAAATAGCCAATTATAAAATAGCCAATTTTAGCTTTTCAAATAGAGTTGAGCAAAGGAAGATTAAGTAAGAAAAACTGGGGTTAAATATCTAATCCTAACAAACATTAAACAAAAAAGCGAGCGTTACAATATAATTGTAACGCTCGCTTTTTGCATAACCAAATCTACTAATTACTTAGCTAACGAACGGCGGTGTTTCCAACGGTTGAAGTTAAGTTTTAGTTTGTAAATAATAAGGTACATACTAGGTACTAATATTAAAGTAAGTATAGTTCCAAAACTCAAACCAAATATCATTGTCCAGGCTAGTGGACCCCAAAACGCTACGTTATCGCCACCCAAAAAGAAGTGAGGTTGTAGGTGCTCTATCAGTCCTTCAAAATTAACATTAAGCCCTATTGCCAATGGTATTAAACCTAATATAGTGGCCGAAGTAGTTAATAATACGGGTGTTATACGTGTTTTACCTCCAAGTATAATGGCGTTAATAGTTTTAAGTTTTTTACCATTACCATGTTCTATATCACCACGCTCAAGTAGTACATCTATAAACTCTACTACCAGTATACCGTTGCGCACTACAATACCTGCAAGAGCTACTATACCCATACCTGTCATTACTATTACCATTTGCATTTTAAATATGCCTATGCCCAACAGTACGCCTGTAACGCTAAATAATATTTCTAGTATAATGATAACGGGTTTGCTTATACCATTAAATTGTAGTACTAATATAAAGAAGATTAAGCCTATGCTCATCATCATTGCTCCGCCCAAAAAGTTAGATGTTTCTGCTTGTTGCTCTTGCTCGCCCGTCATCTTTATTTCAATGCCATTGCTTGCTTTAAATGCGGGAAGTGCTTTATTAATTTTGCCTACAATTTCGTTGGGGTTGCTACCTGTAAGGGCATTGCTCTGTAAGTTTATTACACGCTTAGAGTTTATACGCTTAATGCCTCCGTAGCTATTATCGTAGTGGAATGTGGCTATTGCGCTTAATGGTAACTGACGTATGCGGCCCATCATAGCCATATCTCTATAGGTTATTTTGGTTTGCATTAGTTTATCTATACTGCTACGTTGTTCCTTATTATAACGAATCATTATTTTGTATTCGTCTTCGTTTTCGCGAAACTTGCTGGCTTCGTTACCATACACTGCATTGCGTATAGCCATACCCACTTGCGCAGTACTTAGGCCTTCTCGCTGTAAGCGTTCACGATTTATATCTACTACTAATTGGGGTAGCACATCAACAAAATCCGATTTTAATTCTTCAATACCTTTTATGTTTTTAGCATCTATATATTGTTTTAATTCTTTAGATGTAGCAATTAATTCTTCCAAATTATCGCCACTTAATTCTACGTTTATAGCCTTACCAGTTGGTGGGCCACTTTGCTCTTGGTCTACAATAACTTGTACACCTGCAAGTGCTTTTACTTCGGCACGTATTTTATCTAAATAATCGCGGGTGCTAGCACCATTACGTTGACCAAACGGTACAAATGCAACACCAATTTTGGCACGGTGTGGCGCAGGGCTTTGGTCAGGGTCGCTGGGGTCGCGTGCACCTATGGTAACGTTGGTAATAACGCTTTCTACCAACGGATTGTGTTCGCCTATTATGCTATATATTTTCTTTTCTACTACACGTGCTACACTGTCTGTTACGTTTTGCTCCGTACCTACTGGCATTATTACATAGGTGTATATAAAGTTGGGGTCTCCTTTAGGGAAAAATACTATGCCGCCATTGCGCTTACCTACTAACATTACCGATAGTATAAGTAGCACAAATGTACCTACAAGCAATAATGTGGGGTGCATGCCCTTAAGTGTCCAGTGCAATATTTTTTCGTAGCGACTCATTAAAGCAGGTATAAACGTAGCCTGAAATTTGGCTATGGCTTTGTTTACCACAAAGTGAAACAATACTTGCACTGCCGCAAATGCAAACAATAAGTTACCAATTAAAATCCAGCCTGAGCCATTCCCTTTTTGCTCACCTATGTTAACATACATTTTTACATTTACATTACCGTGTCCTATCCCTTTATATTTGAGAAAATAAATAATATAACACAGTAACCCTACACCTATTGTTATTGCTACGTTTTTGAATAGCTTGCGTAATGCTTTGGCTTTAGCTACTTTGCTATTATCATGATGTGTATGCGGTTTCATAAAATCTACGGCAAATACAGGGTTTATGATGTATGCTACCAATAACGATGCAAATAGCGTAATCATTAATGTTATGGGTAAAAAGAACATAAACTTACCTATAATACCTGGCCAAAATGCCAATGGTAAAAATGGTGCAATGGTAGTAAGTGTACCGCTTAATACTGGTAAGAATACTTCTCCGCAAGCCATTTTAGCGGCTTGCAGAATGGGTACTTTACCATTGTCAAATATACGATGGGTGTTTTCTATAACTACAATAGCATCATCTACCACTATACCCAGTGCAAACAGGAACGAGAAGAGTACAATCATATTTAAACTAAAGCCAATAGATGGCATTATTAAAAACGCAATAAACATACTCAACGGTACCGAAGCCGCTACAAACACGGCATTGGTTACACCCATAAAAAACATTAAAATAATAACTACCAAAGCAAAACCAATGATGATGGTATTAATTAAATCCTCGAGCGTAGTACGTGTTTTGTTGGACTGGTCGCCTGTAAATGTTACCTTTAAGTTAGCGGGTAACTCCCCACTGGCGCGCATTTTGGCCTCAATAGCACGTACATTGTCCGACGCATTTATTAAGTTTTGTCCGCTACGTTTTACAATGTTCAACGTTATTACGTTGTTGTGGTCGAGGCGAGCAAAACTTTCTTTTTCTTTGTGCGAATCTATTACTTGGGCTATATCTTTTAAGTAAATGGCTTGCCCAGTAGGTGTACGAATAATTAAATTATTTATTTGGCTTACATCAGTAAACTGTCCTATAATGCGTATGTTACGTTTCATGTCGCCTGTATTTACATTACCACCGCTTATGGTCATGTTTTCGTACTTTACAGCGTTTTCAATATCTCCAATGCTTATTTCGGCAGCTTCGGCTTTGTACATATCTACGTTTATTTGTATTTCGCGTTCCAACGCACCTACCAAATCTACACGAGTAATTTCCTTTAGGCCTTCCATTTTTTCTTTCATATCCTCGGCATATTTCTTTAGTTTATCTAAATCCATAGTACCCGATACGTTTACGAACATTATAGGGAAGTCAGCAAAATTAACCTCTACCACGTTAGGGTCGCGGGGTAGGTTGTTGGGCAAATCGCTCTTAGCCTTGTCTACCGCATCTTTTACACGTTGTTTGGCCACTTGCACGTCTATATTGGTATTAAACTCTATACTCACACTTGAGAAATCTTGTATAGAATTAGACGTAATTTTTTTAACGCCATTAATTCCTTTCAATTGTTTTTCGATAGGGCGTGTAACCAAGTTTTCAATGTCGGCGGGCGAAGTACCAGGGTATATAGTGCTTATGTATACGGTAGGTACTACTATATCGGGAAAGTTTTCTTTGGGTAATTTATTATAAGCACTTACTCCCATAAATACCAATATGGTAGTAAGTACGTATACCGCAGTTTTGTTATCAATAGCCCAACTTGATATGGGCGATTCTTTAAATGGATTTTTCATTATTGTTTGGTCTATCAGGATTATTTTTTAAATTATAGTTTACTTTTAAATTCTTTATTCGTTGTCATCATCTTTACTTTAGCCTTCATAATAATACGATTGTTCTATGCCTTTAAAAATAACTTTTCGGTTATGTATGTCATCAGTTAAATTAGCATTTAGCAGTGTTCTTGACTCCAAATTATTAATTGGACTTCTTTGCATAGCTTGTAGGTAAAGTGTTTTATCTACAAATTGCCAGTTTACCATTTTTTGAAGTTTTGTTTTTAACAACATATCTAACCATATACGCATGGTACGTCCGTTGCCTTCCATAAAAGGGTGAGTAATATTCATTTTTACATACTTGGCAATAGTTTCTTCAAAATTAGTTTTAGGCATTGTTTCAATTTTCACCAAAATTTCATTTAAGTACAACGAACTTGCAGATCTAAAACCACCATTTGATATATTTTGTGTGCGTACTTTTTCAGCAAAATCATACAGTTCATTAAATAGATAATTGTGTAATTGTTTTAGCCCTTTGGTTGTACCTACTTGAATAGTAACAATAGCATTAGATTCAAATAAGCGATACGCATTTTCTAAACTGGTTTTATATATGGTTTTCATTTAAATTTAAAAATTGAATTTTATATATGTACTGTTACTAAAATTTAATAACGTCGCCGTCGTTAAGGTCTTGGTAGCCTTTGGTTATAACTTGGTC
>JACMRI010000185.1 GCA_014376525.1 Bacteroidia bacterium
ACAATGAACTCAATACGCTTACTCCGTTTAATTATAATTAGCACCCTCTTACTTTGCGCCACAGCGTGCAAGGTTAATTATTCTATGACGGGTGCATCTATAAGTGCTGATGCTAAAACGGTAAGTGTACTATTTTTTGTAAACAACGCAAGCCTTGCTCCGCCTACCGTTAGCCAAAAATTTACTGATGCCCTGCGTAGTATTATGACCTCGCAAACCAGCCTAAAATCTATCCCCAAAAGTGGCGATTTATCGTTTGAAGGTAATATTGTAGATTATGCAGTAGAAGCACAAGCCCCTACTGCCAAACAAACCACTAGTACAAACCGTTTGCGAATGACGGTGTATGTAAAATTTACAAACATCACCAACGAAAAACAAAACTTTGAACAATCGTTTACACGTTACGCCGATTTTGCTGCGGGAAAAACGTTAATAGACGTACAAGAACAGTTAATTAAGGAAATTAATGATCAATTGGTACAAGATATATTTGCCAAATCGGCAACTAATTGGTAAGTTATTAGGCAATGCAACCACACCATTACACACAACTATACAATACGTATGCTACCAAAGATTTGGAGCTATTGCTGCACAGTGCACCATATTTTGGAGCGGGGCATATAGTACTTGCAAAAAAATATTATAATGAAAAAAACATTGCTTTTAATGAGCAATTAAAGCTAGCAAGCTTATACACTGCTGATAGAAAAGTGTTGTACTCATTCATACATCAACCCATAATAAATAAGGTAGCTGTAGCCAATGAAATTGTTGCAATAGAAAATGAATATAAACCAATAATAACCGAAACAAAAACATTACAGCCTACTGTAGTTATTGATAATAGTGCAATGTACACATTGGCACAAAGTATTTTAAATGCTGACGATGCCATAATAAACACCAACAAAGCCAATGCACAACTTGCCCAATTAGTTGATGATGTGTTGTTAAATGATGTTACAAATATAATTAATACAACTCCTGAAAGTATTGTTATTACTCAAAATATTGAACCTTTAAGTATTGAAGGAAATATAGTTCCAATAATTGATACAGATATCCAAATAATAGAAACTATATTAGTTACAACAAATTTTGATAATGTTATTGTAATTGATGAAAGTATTACAAAGACTATTGTAGCAGAAAAAGTAATAGTTCTTACTGAAGAAGTTATTGTAATACCTATTGTAATTGAAACTCCAATAGTTGAAATAGAAAAAATTACACCCAACAAAAATTACAAATTAATACATATTAACGATACCATTTCGTTTTTCGATTGGTTAAATATTGGCACAACTTCTGTTATTGAAACCAATTCGCAGCAAGTTACACCAGCAATTGCAACCGAAAACAAACCCGAATTAGCCGAAAAAACATTTGCAGAAAAGAATGCCGAGTTTAAAAAACGTAAAAAAACGTTAATAGAAAAATTTATTATAGACGAGCCTCGCATAACCCCAGGAAAGGCTAAAATGTACAGTCCTGCCGAAAAAGCTAAAGAAAGCGTAGCAGAAAACGACGACCTAGTATCAGAAACTTTGGTAAGTATTTATACCAAACAAGGCATGTATCGCAAGGCAATAAAATCATTACATAAATTAAGTGAAAAATATCCCGAAAAAAGTACTTACTTTGCAAATCAAATTTTAACAATAAAAGAATATTTATTAAACAACAACATTAAGTACTAAAAGAAAACATGGCACACATCATTATCGTATTGGCAGTAATTGTAGCAATTTTATTAGTTGCAGTAGTATTAATTCAAAATTCTAAAGGGGGTGGATTAGCCGCTGGAAGTTCGGCAAACCAAGTAATGGGTGTAAAAGGCACTACTGAGTTTTTAGAAAAACTTACATGGGGTTTTGCAGGTGTTTTAGTTGTATTAGTTGTTGTTTCTCGTATGTTTTATGGTCAGGCTACTGTTGAAGCTGATTCTCAATTAAAAGAAAAAGCTGCAACAACCACTACGGCAGCTCCAGTAGCACCATCTGCTGCTCCTTCCAAAACCCTTTAAAATTTAAAATATATTTTCGTCGAAATAAAAACCGACAAACAAAATATTGATTGGTGTAAGTTTGTTTTTTTGAATAAAAAAAACATCTTTGCACCAATTATTTATTTATAACCATTTATATAGTTAACCATTTTGCTACATACTTAATTTTTTTATGAGTATTATTAATAAAATAATTTACTTTTCTAAAATTTAAAAATGAGGTTTAATATATTATATGATGTTTGTAAACATTTAAAAAGCGCTACTTTTTTGGTTTTACGAGGATTTAAAACTATGCAGCTAAGTGGTTGCCTCTAAACATTAAAACATATTTTAAAATGGGAATGATTAAAGAATTTAAGGAATTTGCAATGAAAGGCAACGTAGTTGATCTTGCAATAGGGGTTGTAATTGGTGGTGCTTTTGGTAAAATAGTAGCATCGTTAATTGAAGATGTAATTACACCATTAATACTATCGCCAGCATTAAAGGCTGCACACCTAAGTAACATTGCCGATTTGAAAATAGGTGCCGTAAAATATGGTAGTTTCTTATCATCAGTAATTTCGTTTGTTATTGTTGCAATAGTATTGTTTATGATAATTAAAGGAATGAATGTTGCTAAGAAAAACGAAGTTTTTGCACCTGCAGCTCCTGCAGCTCCCACAAAAGAAGAAATATTATTAGGCGAAATTCGCGATTTACTAGCAAAACGCTAATTTATGATTACTACTTTTTATACAAAGTAAAATGGTATAACACCTTAAAAAGGTTACATAGTTATTCTAAAATTTCAAACCAACTTTAAACATTAATTTAAAATAAATATTAATGAATAAAATTTACTCAATTATAGTATTAACAGTAAGTATATCAACTTCGGCAGCGGCTTTAGAGCTAGACTCCGCTTGGACAAAAGGTGGAGGATTATCATTTACAGGGAACTTAACCCAATACCACCAATGGGTTGCGGGTGGTAAAGATAATGTAGCAATAATAGGGGTACTCAACTATCATGCTAACTACGCCAAAGGAGATAATGCTTGGGATAACAAGCTGGACGTGGCTTACGGTAGTATTAAAACTGGTGATTTGAGAGATAAGTCAATCAACGATTGGACTAAAGCCGAAGACAGGATAGAATTAAACTCTAAGTATGGTCGCAAATCATCAAAAAACTGGTTTTACTCAGTATTATTTAATGCTCGAACACAGTTTGATGCGGGTATTGACCAAGAAACCAAATTATTAACTTCGCAATTACTAGCTCCAGGTTATTTTACATTGGCATTGGGTATGGATTACAAACCCAACAAAGTATTTAGTATGTTCCTTTCGCCATTATCGGCACGTATAACCGTGGTACAACGTCAGTTTTTGGCAGATGCTGGAGCATTTGGAGTAACAGCAGCAACTTACGATGCTAACGGATTAATGACTACAAAGGGTAAAAATTTTCGCTTTGAATTAGGTGCTTTGGCACGAGCATCTTTAGTAGGATTAAAAGTAATGGACAATATTACCCTAGATTCAGATTTATCATTATTTAGTAATTATTTTAAACACACCGATCGTGTAGATATTAACTGGAACCTACTTTTTACAATGAAAGTGAATAAATACATCAACGTACGTTTTTCAAGCAATATGATTTACGATGATGATATTATGGTAAAAGAAACTCTTTATAAGCAAGGTAAAATTAATGGCGAATACCAAGTAGATTACCACCCAGGTATTCAAATAAAAAACATATTGGGTGTAGGTATTGCCTACAAATTAAATTAGGTAATTACTAATTATGTTTAAAATAATAGTGTAATTTTCTTCAAAAAAAATTCCTCTAGCAAATAATTGCAAGGGGAATTTTTTATTTACCTAATTTCAAAAATACCACTACTTTTGAAATATTAAACAATAAACCTAAAACAAAAATAATTATGTTAAAACAAGGCGACAAAGCACCCAATTTTACACTAGTAAATACCGACAAACAAGAAGTAACTCTTACACAATATGAAGGGAAAAACGTAGTATTATTATTTTTTCCAATGGCGTTTACAGGAGTTTGTACTGCCGAATTATGTACTGTACGCGACAATATTACCAACTACAACCAAATGAACGCCGAAGTTTTAGCTATATCAGTAGATTCTCCATTTGCACTGGGTGCGTTTAAAGATAAAGAACACTACAATTTTCAATTATTGAGCGATTTTAACAAAACAGTTTCTACAGCTTATAGTTCATTGTACGAAACTTTTGCATTCGGAATGGCTGGCGTAAGTAAGCGTTCGGCATTTGTAATAGACAAAACAGGCACAATACAATACGCCGAAGTGCTTGAAAACGCTGGCGAAGTTCCCAACTTAGCCAAAATAAAAGAATTATTAGCTACATTAAACTAATATCGTGCTATGCTGTTTTTCGCACCAATTATTACTAATAATTACGTTGTTTTAAGCGAAGAAGAAAGCCGTCATTGTACCAAAGTGTTGCGTTTGCAAATTGCCGATACCATTGAAATTATTGATGGTATTGGCAATTTTTATATTGGAAAAATTAGCCTCGCACACGACAAACGTTGCGAAGTGCAAATTATAGAAACACGCAAAAACTATACACTTCGTCCATACAAGTTTCATTTGCTAATAGCTCCCACCAAAAACAACGAACGTATAGAATGGCTACTCGAAAAAGCCTGTGAAATAGGCATAGACGAAATAACGTTTGTAACCACACAACGTAGCGAACGTTCCAATATTAAAACCGAACGTTTGCACAAAATAATGGTGTCGGCCATTAAACAATCGCAAAAAGCACTGTTACCAACGCTTAACGAACCCATTAAACTTAAAGATGCCTTAGCAAAATTAAACTCATCAAACTACACAAAACTTATTGCACACTGTATTGATGATGGTAAACGTACTTCGTTATTAAAAAGTATTATACCCAACAACTCCTACGCAATACTCATAGGACCAGAAGGAGATTTTACCTCTGATGAAGTGCAACTTGCTATTGACGCAGGTTTTAAACCACTATCGTTGGGTAATTACCGCTTACGCACCGAAACTGCTGCCTTGCAAGTATGTAGTATTTTTAATGCCGTAAATGAATATTAATATCCATACTATTATTGCTTTTTTTAGCAAACGATATATGTTGTTATTACTTACCGTAATAGCTATTGCTGTAATAGTTGTACAAAAAATAACATTACATTCTGCTAACAATTTTTTTATATTTAAGGCATCGTTGGGGCATTTATTGGCACACCAAAATTTGTATTTATACTATGCTAACGAGTACGAAGATTTGTTTTTGTACAACCCTACATTTGTAGTATTATTTGCCCCATTTGCCCTATTACCTAGCCAACTAGGTATGATGGCTTGGCTTACTACGGTTGGTTTGGGATATTATTACGCATTTACACAACTCACCTTATTCAAACACAGAGCGATAGCTGTATTTTTATTTTGTTTCATAGAGATGATTACCTCCTTGCAAGGACTGCAATTAAATGCGCTCAATGCTGTGTTAATGCTACTGGCATATCAATACATGAAAGACAAAAAACCTTATTTAGCCGGATTTATAACGGCATTTGTGTTTTTTGTAAAAGTATACCCTGCCGCTATCGGTATAGTATTATTGCTAATGCCACTACGTAATAAATATTTGTTGAGCTGCATAGTAAGCAGTATTTTATTTGCAGTATTGCCCTTGGTATTTATTTCATTTACTGATTTAATACTGGTGTACCAACAATGGTTTGAAGTATTAACGCACGACACAGGCGCAGATAACGCCAGCCAAGGTATATCGTTGGTGGCTATATTGTACAAATGGTTTAACAACTCACCTCCTATTGCTCCAGCAATACTGCAACTTGTGGGTTTAACGGTTACTTTATTTCCACTTATCAAAGTTAAACAGTGGGCAAGTAATCAATTTCAGTTATTGGTGTTGGCCTCCGTTATGATGTTTATAATTTTGTTTAACCATGCGGCCGAATCGCCCACCTACATCATAGCCGTAATGGGTGTATGCGTGTGGTATTGCGCTATTGAAACTACTATTGTTAATAAACTATTAATGTTGTTGGTGTTTTTATTTTGTGTATTATTACCAACTGATGTTTACCCTAAAGCGTGGCGAGTGGCGTATTTTGTGCCTTACAGTATTAAAACAATACCCATTTTGTTGGTTTGGCTAAAATTACAATTAGATATTTTTAGCCTAAAACCGAGTAATGTTAATTAATTATTAAACTTTATGCACAATAGTTTGTGTA
Source organism: Bacteroidia bacterium (assembly GCA_014376525.1). Lineage (GTDB taxonomy): Bacteria > Bacteroidota > Bacteroidia > UBA4408 > UBA4408 > JACMRI01. Next base: position 6,318 of record JACMRI010000185.1, read on the forward strand.
TTGAAAATTGCGTGTACTTTTGCATTAAATAAAAACAATAAATAATAACCAAACCAAACAATCACAATGAAAAAAATTTTACTTGGAGTATTAGCAATTACAAGTTTAAGTGCAACAGCTCAAAACTGTTCTAAAGTATTTATATCTAAATACATGCGTGGAAAAGGAAATACAAAATGTATAGAATTATATAATCCTACCAACGCTCCTATAAACATTACTGGTTATACTGTGTCTCGTTACAAATCTCACGGTACTACTAACTCTATTGATGCTTATGTAGCAGGCGGTTTTCCTAACGGCACAGCTCCAATAGGCGATAGTGTAAATCTTACGGGTACAATACCTGCTTACGGTACATTTTTGTTAGTAAACGGACAAATAACTCCTAATACTTCTACAAGCCCTGCTTGCCACCCAGGTTTACAAGCTAAAGCTAACCAATTAGACAAACCTTATGGTACTTATGGCTCAACTACTGGTCAGCCAATGTATTTTAAAGGTAGCGATGCGTTAGTATTAACTGATGCTACTGGCGCTATTGCCGACATATTTGGAGAAACAGGGGTTTCTGTGAAAACAGCTTGGAGCACATTGTCGCCTTACCGTGGACAAATAGGACAAGGTAAATGGATAACTACTGGTTACTTAATGGTACGACGCCCAACAGTATTGGGTGGAGTATTGGCTATGCCAACTCAGTTTAACCCACTTGCTGAGTACGATACTATACCAGGTATGCCAGCAGGTTCTACCGCTAATGATTCTTTATTGTTGTTTGATATATTTGGAACACACGATTGTATGTGTAAACCAGTTGCCGTAAAATCAATAAATAATGATGTTGTAAGTATTTCACCAAATCCTACCACTAACTTTGTTACACTTACTACTAACGCAGGTATAGTTAATGTAACAGTGTATAACTTAATAGGCAAACAAGTTAAAAACATAACTACAAACGCAAATAATAAATTTACTGTAGATGTTGCTAACCTTGAAAAAGGTATGTACATTGTTAATGTACGCACAACAAACAACAATACAATAACGCACAAAATAATAGTAGAATAATACATTTACAATTCTTTGTATTCTATTATAAACAAGTATAGCACATCAACAAAAAAATCCATAAGAAATAAAACGCTTATGGATTTTTTTTGTACTAGTTAAAGTATTTTTAAAAATAATTTTATGCCCCAGCTACTCAAGCCTCTATGACTAAGCGGAGTCGAAGCCACTTGGTATTATATGTTAGGGGTTCGACTCCGCTCAGTAATCAAAGTGTAATTATATTTAAGTAATCGTATAAGCATACTATTTTTATTACCCTAAATTTTAAATAAACAGCCGTAATTCGTAATCATTTTTCCACCTTTCTATGAAAAAACTCTTATTTTTATTTGTATTTACCGCGCAAGTAGCATTAGCCCAAGTGTATGATGTTACTGGTGTTATAAAAGACGCTACTACCAGCGAAACACTTATTGGTGCTACTATTTTGTACGCTGATGGTAAGGGAACGCAAGCAGATATTAACGGGAAGTTTGTACTAAAACTACCTAACGGAAATTACACACTTAAAACCTCGTTTATAGGCTACGAAGTTGTTTCAAGAAAAATAGTAGTAAACGGAGCACCTGTAAATGTGGTATTTAATCTGCCTACCCAAAACAACTTAAAAGAAGTAGAAATAACTGCAGATATAGCTAAGAACAGAGAAACGCCCGTAGCTTTTTCGAGTATTAGTGCTAAGCAAATACAACAAGAATTAGGCACACGAGACTTACCTGCCTTGCTTAATAGTACACCTGGTGTATATGCTACCGAGGGTGGTGGCGGAGCGGGCGATTCCCGCATAAATGTACGTGGGTTTGACCAACGCAATGTAGGTATGATGCTAGACGGTATTCCGTTTAACGATATGGAAAACGGCGCCGTATATTGGAGCAACTGGAGCGGATTAGGCGGTGCCGTGCAAACAATGCAAGTACAACGTGGTTTAGGTGCATCTAAGTTAGCTCTACCAAGTGTGGGCGGAACCATTAATGTTATTACAAAGGGTATTACTGATAAACGTGGAGGACGTGTAACATTATCGCAAGGAAATAATGATAATATTAGTTGTGGAGCGTCGTTTAATTCGGGAATAATAGGCAAAGGCTTTGGCGTTACAGCATCAGTAAATTATCAGCAAAGCGAAGGTTATGTAGATAGAACATGGAGTAAAGGTTTTTCATATTTCTTAAAAATGCAACGCCGTTTTAATCGTCACTTAGTAAGTTTTAGTGTAAATGGTGTTAAACAAAGCCACGCACAACGCTTTACAAAAACAACCATGGCTGGTATAGATACTGCTTATGCTTTAAAAAATGGCTTTTCGCAAACATTGTTAGATACGATTAGAATTACAGATGAGTATTCATTAAACAAAGGCTTACGTTTTAACAGAGATTGGGGCTACACATCAAACGGAACAGCACTTAACAGTAGTACCAATTATTACACAAAGCCTGTAATATCGCTTAGTGACTACTGGACATTTAGAGAAAATATTTACTGGAGCAATATTGTGTACTTGAGTGTAGGGCGTGGCGGTGGAGGTATTGCTCAAAATACAGGAGCAACAACTCCAGCATCTAACGGACAAATTACATTTGCAAACCCTAGCGCAACTCCTGGCCTTTCGGGTTTAACACCCGCAGGTTCATATTTGAGAGGTAGTGCCAATAATCATTTTTGGTACGGTGCATTAAGTACGATAAACATAACAGTTTCCGAAAAATTAAAATGGCAAATTGGTACCGATTTACGAAGCTATTCGGGTACACATTACCAAACACCTGTAAATTTATTTGGGGGCGATTATGTATTAGATTATGCTAATAAAAATCAAGCCTCTGGAAATTATAATAACACCGCCGCTATTAAAAAAATAGGCGATCACTTGAGCTACGACTATAGTAGTAGTATACGTTGGGCAGGTGCATTTAGTCAGTTAGAATATAAAAATGAAAAACTATCGGCATTTATAAACTTAACCAATAGCTATAGTTTTTATAATAGAATTGACCAATTTGCAAAGCGAGATTTAGTATTAAGTGATACCACCGCATTGCTAGCCGTAGGTTATGGAGATACGCTTGTACGCAATGGTGTTAAATATACTATGAACTCGGCCGAAGCACGTACCGCCGAAACAGGGTGGAAAAAATATGTAAATTACTCTGTAAAAGGTGGCGTAAATTATAACATAAACGAACACAATAATATATTTGTAAACGCAGGATATTTAGTACTTCCGCCACGTTTTGTAAACGTATTTGATAGAAATAATAAATTGTACTCCGATGTTAAAAACCAATATGTAAAATCAGTAGAGCTTGGTTATGGTTTAAAACATAAAATGTTTAGCGCCAACGTTAATGCCTACTACACTCTTTGGGCTAATAAACCGCCAGATGCCACATCTAGCGTAACTGCTAAAGACGAAAACGATAACGAAATTATTTTATACTATAACATAAATGGCGTAAATGCTCGCCACACCGGTATTGAGTTTGATTTTAGTTACAAACCAATTAAAAAAATTACTATTGATGGTGTAATATCATTAGCCGATTGGATATATACTAGCAACAGTGTATTTAATATTTTGGATATAAATGGTAATTACGCCGATTCGTTAAAAGGTATTCCGTTCTCGCAACAAGCATTCTCGGCAAAAGGTGTACACGTTGGTAATGCTGCACAAAACCAATTTGTATTATCAGTAAATTACGAACCTATCAAAAATCTTAATGTAAAACTAAGAGGCACATATTTTGGTAAGAACTATGCTAATTTTGAACCCTCGTCGCTAAAAGGATCTAATGCAAATAGAGAAAGTTGGAAATTGCCAAACTACTATACTTTTGATTTATATGCAGGGTACAAATTTTTATTGCCCAAAAAACATTCGTTGGATTTGGGCGGAGGTATTATAAATATGCTTAACCAAAAGTACATTACCGATGCACAAAACAATGGAGCATCTTCCACATCGTACCTTAATAAATCTCTTAAAGATAGAGGTTATGGATTTGATGCTACGTCGGCAACAGTATATTTTGCACAAGGTTTGCGTTGGAATGTAAACGTGGCATTTAACTTTTAATACATCTAAAATTCAATAATACGACCATGAAAAAAATAATATACCTACTCGCTATTGTAATAAGTACAGTAGCTGCCTGCAAAAAAACTACAGGCTTAGTAGAAAAAAACTCAGTGAGCCCCAATACTATCGATACCGCATTGTTTGAACCAAAAGCAAGCTATGTGTTAGACGGAACTATAGGTACACCTCGTTATATACCTTGTACAGTAACGGCTACTAATACATCAATATTAGCAGATTCTTCATTATGGTGTTTTATAAAAAATGGTAAATATGTAGTCGTATCGCGAGAACGAAATTTTAAATACAATTATACTTCTGTAGCCAAAGATACCCTGATATTAATAGTAAAAAACAAAGCAGGACAAGCTGATACAAATACTAGCAGAAAAATAGAAACTAAAAACCAAAATGATGTGCAACAACACGTTATTACCATTTTAAATAAACCTGTTGGTGCACAAACAAAAGAAATAACTATTGACAACTTACTATTAACTACAGCAACGAAAGTATTTGTGGCAGTATATCATAACGGTGTACGTATTGATGACTCTAAACTTTCAGTAATAGGCGAAAGCTGGGAAGTAAGTACGATACGCTCATTAGTAAGTACAAGTACAATTACAACAACTCAATTACCTTACAAATTTCCATTTCCACAGAACTTGGCTCCATTTCGTTTTTTAAGCGTAGGTGATATTTACACATTTAAAGCATTTGATACGGATATAAATGGTGTATTAATAGATGAAGCTACTATTAAAATAGCTGATAATTTTGGTAATGGAGTTCCTGATGCACCTACATTCATATATGCTCAAAATATAAGTGGCACTTTTAGGTTAAAACTTAAAATTACCAAGTGGTATTAATTCTATTTTAAAACTATTACTCAATATGAAAACAATATTAACCCTATTACTTACCGCTTGCGTATCGTTGGTGGCAAATGCACAACAAGATAGTACTCAACATTGGGAAATAAGCCTTAGTGCAGGCGTAAGCCAGCCTATTAGCAGCTATTCCGCCACAAGTGGTAATGCTGCAGGTTTTGCCAAAACTGGCTTTGCAAGCAACTTACGTGTAAATTATTTGTTTACGCCACAATGGTCGGTTTGGGCAAATTATAACGTAAGCACAAGTAAACTAAATACTAATAAGCTATCTGCCGAAAGTGTAAAAACATTAGATACACAACTAAGTAACTATACTAAAGTAGGTACTATACAAAACGCCAACACGCAGGCTTCCCGTTGGGTGCTACAAAACGTAACTGCTGGTATAGGTTATACGCATCAAATAAAAGCAAAGTTAAGCGCAACTTATTTTTTAGGTAGTGGTGTAGCAATAGTAAGCAACCCAAATGTTATAAATACAATGTATGTAAATAATTTAGTATTCGAAACTCGAGCCAAAGCCACTAATAACGCTGCTTGGGTAATGAATGGTGGTGTTAAAATAGCATACAAAGTACAAGAGCGTACTTCATTATTTATAGGTGTAGAGTTTTTTAATATTTCGGGACGAGGAGCATTTGAATACACTACCGTAGGTGCCGACCAATACCGAGTGGAAACCGTAAGTTACAAGCAAGCCATACAAATAGTAAACTTTAACTTAGGTATTATCACACATTTTTAACTATAGATAAACATGAGCGCAACTAACGCACACATAGCTAACGCACGATTAAACTACAACAAAGGGCAATTGCTCGAAAACACAATAAATGCAAATCCATATCAACAATTTGATGCGTGGTTGCACCAAGCAATTACCGAACAAGTGCAAGAGCCTTACGCCATGCATCTTGGTACTGTAAATGATGAGGGCTACCCTAGTGTGCGTGTGGTATTGCTGCGTGAAATAATAATGAACGAAGGGTTAGTGTTTTTTACCAACTATGCTTCAAACAAAGGCAAAGCAATAGATCACAACACCAAAGTAAGTGTAAACTTTTTTTGGGAACCTATGGAACGCCAAGTCCGAGCGCAAGGCTTAGTAGAAAAACTATCTCCTCAAAAAAGCGATGCGTATTTTAACAGTCGCCCACACGAAAGTAAAATTGGTGCAATAGTGAGCAAACAAAGTCAAATAATAGCTTCTCGTGAATTGTTGGACGAGAATTACAACAAAGCCTTAGTAGAATACGCTAACGCTACTCCAGCTCGCCCACAACACTGGGGAGGCTATTTAATAAAACTAAACCAAATAGAGTTTTGGCAAGGCAGATCAAGTCGTATGCACGATCGTATAAACTATACGTTAAACAAAAATAACGAGTGGAATATAATTAGGCTGCAACCGTAATTAAATTACGAATAACTTTTAAACCAATAGAAGTAAATACTAAACAC
>JACMRI010000186.1 GCA_014376525.1 Bacteroidia bacterium
ACCTCCGTAAATACTACATAACCTTCGGGGGTCATATAATATTCATTGGTAGGTAAGTTTCTTAATTTTTCAGGGATATTCATTACTTAAAGTTGTATTATTTTTACGCTACTAAAATTAAAAAAAGGATAACTATTTTACAAATTAATTTTATGCTATTATACCCGCCTCTTTATCCATGTGGTCTTGCACTATTTCTATTGCATTAGTTATAACATCGCTCAATGCTGTAATAAAACTACCTTTTTGAGCTATTGCTAGTGCGTGTTTGAGGGCATCTTTTTCTTTAGGTACTATTTCGTAGGTAACCTTTTTGTTTACTAACTTAATACCTTCTAGTATTAAATTAATAATTTCATCTTCGGTACGTCCACGCAAATATTTTTCTTGACGAATAATAATATGGTCAAACATACGGGCAGCAATTTCTGCGCAGTCGCGTATATCTTGGTCTCTTCTATCGCCTACGCCTGCTATAATTCCTACCTTATGGGGCGAATCCATGTTGCTCAAAAAATCTTCAATTGCCAAATAACCTGCTTTGTTGTGCGCAAAATCTATCATTACTTTAAACTCTTTAAAGTTAAATATATTCATACGCCCTGGCGTTTGTGCTGCTGATGGTATGAAGGTTTCCAACGACATACGAATATCCTCCGTTTTAAACCCTGATAAATATCCAGCTAATGTGGCCGCAAGTACGTTAGCTATCATAAACTTAGCTTTGCCGCCAACCGTAAGCGGAATAAGACTTACACGCTCTACACGTATTTTCCAATCGCCTTTTTTTACGGTTACATATCCATTTTCGTATATAGCAGCAATGCCCCCTTTTTTGCAATGTTGTTGTATTACTATATTATCTTCATTTAAACTAAAATAGGCTATTTTACAATCTAGCGTAGCACCAACTTTTACACAATATTCGTCTTCGGCATTAAGTATAGCCCAACCGTCTTTTTTAACGCTCTTAACAACTACCGATTTTACTCGTGCTAAATCGTCTAGGTTTTCAATATCGGATAAGCCTAGGTGGTCTTCTTGTATGTTGGTTATTACACCAATATCGCATCGGCTAAAGCCTAAGCCCGAGCGCAATATACCACCCCGAGCGGTTTCCAATACGGCAAACTCTACAGTAGGATCTTTTAATATGAACTCAGCACTGTATGGTCCTGTAGTATCGCCTTTTTCCAACATGTGATTTTGTACATATATACCATCGCTGGTTGTAAACCCAACGCGATAGCCCATGTTTTTAACTATATGTGCAATTAAACGTGTAGTAGTAGTTTTACCATTAGTACCTGTAACTGCAATAATAGGTATACGCGATGTTTTACCTGGAGGATACAACATATCTACCACAGGTGCAGCTACATTGCGCGGCAAGCCTTCGCTTGGGGCAAGGTGCATACGAAATCCTGGGGCCGCATTTACTTCCAATATAACGCCACCATTTTCTTTAAGTGGCTGCGTTAAATTTTCTGCCATAATATCTATACCGCATATATCTAAGCCAATAATGCGTGAGATACGTTCAGATAAAAAAACATTTTCGGGGTGCATTAATTCCGTTACATCTATAGAAGTACCTCCAGTACTAAGGTTTGCCGTAGATTTTAAGTATACTATTTCGTTAGCCTCGGGTACTGTAGTAAGTGTATAATTGTACTTAGCCAATAAGTCTTCAGTATCTCTATCTACAGTAATTTCTGTAAGTACGTTTTCGTGCCCGTAACCACGACGAGGATCTTTGTTTACTTCAGTTATTAGTGTTTCTATAGTATCTTTACCATTACCTACCACGTGGGCTGGCACACGCTGTGCAGCAGCTACTATTTTGTTATCAATAACCAATACTCTAAAATCATAACCTGTAATAAAACGTTCTACAATAACACGGCGAGAGTATTTTTTGGCATACGCCAAGCCTTCAATAGCAGCTTCGGTGGTAAGAACGTTTATACTGGCTCCCTTACCATGATTACCATCTAGTGGTTTTATTACTATAGGAAATCCTATTCGATTAATACATTTTAATAAATCTTCTTCATCAACTACTATATCGCCTTTGGCAACTGGTATGGCATTGTTGTAAAGTAAGCGTTTAGTTTCTTCTTTATTACACGCAATATCCACTGCTATGCTGCTTGTTTTGCAGGTCATGGTAGCTTGAAATCGCATTTGATTAACACCATAACCCAATTGTATAAGTGAGTTTGTTCCTAAGCGTATCCAAGGTATATCATGGGCTACAGCTTCATCAACTATAGATCCTGTACTGGGGCCAAGGCGCACATCTTCACGTATTTCGCGCATTTTTTGCAAGTCGGCTTGTAAGTCAAAATCTGTTCCGTTTATTAATGCTTGAGCAATATTTACAGCACTTTCGGCAGCAAACAAACCTACTTTTTCTTCAGTGTATGAAAACACTACATTGTAGATACCTTCGGTTTTAGTTTGTCGCGTGCGTCCAAAGCCAGTTTCCATACCCGCAAGGGTTTGTATTTCCAATGCTATGTGTTCTATTACATGCCCCATCCATGTACCACGTTCTACACGCGTAAAAAAACCACCAGGGCAACCCTCCGAGCAACGGTGTGCTTGCATACTAGGAAACAAAGCCATTAGACGATCTTTAAAACCTACTATTTTGTTGGTAGGCAGTTGCTCCAATTCTTCTAAATCAAGGCGCATTTGTATTAATTTTTTACGATTAACGCTCCATATATTTGGGCCACGTAATGCTTGAATGCTTAGTATTTTCATGGTGAAAAATGATTAAGTATGTAATTAAATATTTTGGTATGAATATACTAGATAAAGTAATACCGCACCAATTTTATTTATGAAATTTTAACACAATTATTCAAAATAAAAAATTAGCTTTGGTATATAAATAATTATAAAATTATAAAATACGATGAAATCAAAATTACTACTCGTAGCTTCTTTTGTAATAGCAAATATAGCACAAGGGCAAACTACCTACAAAGATGTAGCACCTATTTTTATTGCAAAGTGTACATCATGCCACCATGCTGGTGGAATACAATTTCCATTAACCAGCTATACTAATGTGGCAAATAATTCGGGAGCTATAAGCAACGATATTCAAACAGGAAAAATGCCCCCTTGGTCAGCAGACACAACATATAAGCGATACTTGCACGAACGTGTACTTAACGCTACCGAAATAAGTAGTATTGTAAATTGGATAAATGCTGGCTTACCTGCGGGAGATACTACACTTGCACCACCCATACCTATTTATGGGAATACACAACTAAACGGTGTTCCCGACTTAATAGTGCAAATACCTACGTTTACTAGCTTTGCAACAAGTAGTGATATTTACGTGTGTATATCAGTACCTAGCAATTTAACGCAAGACCGTTATTTACGCGCTTACGAGTTAATACCAGGCAATCCAAGTATTGTACATCACTCTGTAATAAATGTAGATACTACAGCATCAGTACCGAGTGATTACACAGGTCAATGTTATAGTCAAGGTGGAGAATATAGTTTAGGCGATTTTGCACCAGGTTCTGCACCAGTTGTTTTTCCTGGTGTTGCACCTACCAAATTTGGTATGCGTATAAAAGCGGGTTCTAACTTAATATTTCAAATGCACTATCCTGCAGGCTCAGCAGGAAAATTAGATAGTACTCAAATACGCTTGTACTTTTATCCTATTGGTGAAACTGACCTACGCCC
>JACMRI010000025.1 GCA_014376525.1 Bacteroidia bacterium
CATCAATAAAATTAAGTTCAAAAGCTTCAATAGGGTATAGTTTTATGTAACCAGAAAATATAAATACAGCACCCAACAAACTAGATAGTGTAAAATAAATAATGCGGTTAATTACAGGATTGTTTATTTGCATTAAATGATTGCGTAGTAAAGTAAATTTTAATTACACAAATATAGGTGTTGTATAATTAGTGCGTCGTATTTAAGGTTATATTTACTAATAAATAATTTTTATTACCTATCATGAAAATAATTTTAATCATTGTGCTACTTAGTTTGGTTTCAGTTATAAATAGCTTTGCCAACGAAAATTGGACTGTTAAACCATTTGAGCGCAAAGCTTTTATAGAAAACAAGGGGCAGTTAAATAGCCACCTTACCTCACAATACAAAAATTTTGATTATTGCATTGATAATAGCTCACAGATATTGTTCAATAAACAGGGATTGACATATGTGATAAAAAAAACTAATTATAAAAAATTAGGCTTACTTGCAGTATTTATGACAGAAGCGAAAAGAGAAGCGATTGTGCAAGAAATTGATACTAAAGTACAATTTGTAACGATGACTTGGTTAGGAGCTAACTTTAACGTAACGCTTGAGGCAAATAACCTACAAGCCACAAGTTATAATTACGGTATGTGCACCGAAGAAGGTAAACCGTTCACAACAATGTGTAAGGGATATTCTAAAATAACTTACAAAAACCTGTACAATGGAATAGATGTAGAATATTTTTTCAACCAAAAACAAGGCTTTAAATACAATTTAATAGTAAGTAAAGGGGCTGATATTAGTCAAGTAAAAATGCAGTATAACAATACTGCACAGTTAATAGTAAAGCAAGGAAATATTAACATAAAAACAATAATGGGAGATATTGTAGATCATGCTCCCGTTACATTTATGAGTGGTAATAATCACGATACACTACCATCTAGATATAGTGTTGAAAAAAATATAGTTTCGTTTGTGGTAGATAATCCTACCAAATCATCTTTTATCATTGATCCTTGGACAATAACTCCGCAATCAGCTACAGGAACAAACGTGGCTGTGGAAAATGGAGTAGACGCAGCAGGTAACGTGTATGTAGCAGGTGGTGGTAACGCTATTTCAATTATTGAAAAATTTTCACCTTCCAATATATTATTATGGTCATATACTGATACAAGTTTTGCCGCTTATGGTGATATGTTAGTTGAGGCTAATGGTAATTTTTATTTAGGAGATGCCGTAAAATTGAATGGCGCACGTGTGTCAAAGCATTCGCCAACCTCATCATTTATTTGGTATAGCAATACTGAAAGTTCTTATACTGAATTTTGGAGATTAGCTTATAATTGTGCTTCCAACAAATTAATAGTAGCTGGCGGTGGTGTATTCAATCCGCCTAAAAACATAGCTGAGGTTGATATGAGTACTGGTGTACTGAGTAATCCGCAGTCATTTTTTTTAATGGATAACCATGATATATCAGGTTTATGTGTTGATGATAATGGTAATGCTTACTGTCACGATGCAATGAGCAATCAACTCATATTTGCAAACACTACCAACGCTCTCTTAGGCTATGCATCAAGTTATTATTTACACCGTGAAGCAAAGGCATATAATCCCAAAATGCTTAATTATAATGGATACAACATGATGACTACTGGAGCTAACGCTTTTTTATTTACAACAGATGGTTATGCACTCAAAAAATGGAATAAAACTACACGTACGTTAGTAGATAGTGTGCTTATACCTGGAGGTGTAGAGCTCGCCTCTTGTGGTATATTAGCTGATAATTGTAATAATTTATATGTGGGATCAAACTTAGGCGTCTATCGTTATAATTTTAACTTGTTACAAAAAGAGTTTCAGCCAACCTCTGGCGTTGTGTATGATATAGCATATGGTAATAATGGTAATGTTATAGCCTGTGGTGATGGTTTTTTAAGTAGTTTACCGTTTAAGAGTGATACATGTAGCGGTCGCTTAAAAACAACACTAATTACAGATAGTTGTAATAGTAGCATAAACACTGTAAAAGTAACACCAGTAGCAGGAACTCCACCATTTACTTTTTTGTGGAATGATGGCAATACCGACTCTATAAGAGTTAATTTACCCGCTGGTAAATATACTGTTACCGTAAGAGGCGGGTTGTGTACGCCTACATTTATTAGAGATACTATTGAGATAAAAGGGACTAAAGGAATAGCCGTAACCTCACATCCACCATGTTTTTTAGGCGCAAACGGTAAAATTACAATTGAGCTGAAAGGACAAAAAATAGTAAGTTACACTAGCATGCCTGCAGCTACTATTAACTCAATTAATGATAGTACTATAATCGCTATTAATTTAAGCAATGGTAGCTACTCATTTCACATATCTACTACTAATGGTTGTAGTATAGATTCTACCATAAAACTCACACAATATTCCACAATAACATCTGCTACTATAGCTACACGTATTGCTACATGCACTACTCCTCCTACAGGTGCTGGTAAAGTGTATGCCGTAATGGGAGGTAAGCCTTATACCGCATCGGGTAAAGCTACATATACCTACAGTTGGAATGTTGTTCCAACTCAAACAGATACAATTATTAAGGGTGTCCCAGCAGGAAAATATATAGTTACCATAACAGATAGTATTGGTTGCACTAAACTTGATTCAGTAATTATATTAAGCTCTCCTATTCCGATTGCAGCTTTCAGTAGTTCCTCCGTATGTTTTAACGCATCCACCACCTTTGCCGATGCTACTACTTTGGCAATTGGAAATATAAAAACATGGGCATGGATATTTGGTGGAACAGCAACGTTACCAGTACCTACAAGCTCAGTACAAAATCCTATTTTTAAATATGATAAATGCAACAATGCGGCCAACAATGCCACACTTATAGTTACAAGCGATAGCGGTTGTGTAGCCACCCTTACCAAACCAGTAATAGTGCATTGCTTGCCCATTCCCAACTTTACATTTAGCAACGGTTGCGAAAAAGACGATAGAATAAAATTTTCCAACACCAGTGCCAATGGTGCAGGTACAGGCGGAGTACTTATAAGCAAATGGCGCTTAGGGCTATCTCCCTTGCAAATAGTGGCACTTAACCCATCTCAAATATATAATGCGCCTGGTAATTATAACATTAATCTAAGCATAACCGACCAGTATGGTTGCATTAAAGATACTGCCAAACCACTCGTTATTTACCCCAAACCCAATGCTAATTTTGTGGTAGATAGTGTATGTTTAAACATAGCAAATACATTAACCAACACCAGTACACTTAGCGTTCCTGCTGGCTTTACCGATGCAGTAAGTAACTACAACTGGACGTATAACTACACCAACACTTACACCGCTAATGCTACTACAGCAAGCACAAGCCACATATATACATTGCCCGCAACACAAGCAATGCCAACGG
>JACMRI010000187.1 GCA_014376525.1 Bacteroidia bacterium
AATAAAACCATTTATTTCATGAAAAGCAACGGCTGAAAGACAACAACACTGATAAGCAACATTACATTAAAGTAATAAGAAACCCAAACCAACTCTAAACTAGGGGGTAAAATTAATATGGTGCGTTTTGCAGTGGTCTCAGTATTGTTGGCAATGTAGAAACTGATGGCACAGTGCGACTAAGCGGCAGTATTGCAGGCAAAATAGAACCGAATGGTACTGTGCGCAAAAACGGAACTATAATAGGTTCGGCTAATGGCGTGCCAAAAGAACAAGCGGCAGTATTATTTTTCTTTAATTTTTTTGATTAAAAGAAAATTAATTTTAAAGGTAATTTGTATTTAAAATTTATAATTAATATTTAATAATACTTAAAAAGTAATTGCAAATAGTTGTTTGCCACAATAGTAAGATTGTTATTTTTACAATGGAATATTACTAAAAAAATGCTACAAAAAATCAATATTTAATTAATGAACTCAGCTACTACATCAACAAAAGTTTCGCGCATGGCAGAGAACCTTATAGGTTCGGAAATTATAAAACTAGCAGGCGAAATAAACAACAAAATAAAACAAGGCGAACAAATATATAACCTTACTATTGGCGACTTTTCGCCAAATATTTTTCCAATACCAGCGCTACTTACAAGCAATATAATAGACGCCTATAACAACCACGAAACTAATTATCCACCAGCTGATGGTATAGTGGAATTGCGTAATGCGGTAAGTACATTCTTACAACAACACCAAGGTTTAATTTACAAAAATGATGAGATATTAATAGCCGGTGGTGCACGCCCGCTTATATATGCTTTATACCAAACTATAGTTGATGCTAATGATACCGTACTATTTCCAGTACCATCGTGGAACAACAACCATTACACACACCTTACACACGGCAAGCAAAAGTTTGTAGAAACTACTGCTCAAAATAATTTTATGCCCACAGCAGATGAGCTTCGTCCGCACATACAATCTGCCACATTATTAGCACTATGTAGCCCATTAAATCCAACGGGAACAACCTTTACCGAGCAAGGCTTGCGCGAAATATGTGAGTTAGTATTAGAAGAAAATAACCGCCGTAACCCCGACGAAAAACCATTGTACGTAATGTACGACCAAATATATTGGGTACTTACATTTAACGGAATAAAGCACGTGGACCCAGTAAGTTTATTTCCCGAAATGCGCAACTACACCATATACGTTGATGGTTTATCAAAAGCATTTGCAGCCACAGGAGTACGTGTAGGGTGGGGTTTTGGACCAAAACATGTAATGGACAAAATGAAATCTATACTTGGCCACGTAGGTGCTTGGGCGCCCAAAGCGGAACAAGTAGCGGTGGCTAATTACTTATGTTCTAGCGACGTGCAACCATTTTTATTGAAATTTAAGCAAATGGTAAACGAACGATTAACCGCACTTTATAAAGGCATAAATATACTTAAAAGCGAAGGTTTACAAGTAGAAGCTATAGAGCCACAAGCCGCAATATACCTTACTTTAAAATTTAATTACAAAGGTTATACAACACCAACAGGCGATGTATTAAGCACCACTGCCGACATTACTCAATATTTATTAAATAATGCTAAATTAGCTATAGTTCCATTTAGTGCATTTGGCTCAAGCAAAGATAGTACATGGTACAGAGCATCAATAGGTACCTGCCAGTTAGCCGATATTGAAGGCATTATTTCTAATTTAAGAACCGCATTATCAGTACTTAAAAAATAAAAGTAAATGAATACAAATAATTATGTAGTAATAATGGCGGGTGGCATTGGTAGTCGTTTTTGGCCAATGAGCAGAACCAATTTCCCAAAACAATTTATTGATATTTTGGGTACTGGACGTACGCTATTACAAATGACTTACGATAGATTTTTAAAAATTTGTCCGCCCGAAAATATATTAATTGTAACCCACGAAAGCTACGCAATACTTGTTAAAAAACAGATACCAAATATTACCGACGAAAACATAATATGTGAACCGTTTCGTAAAAACACTGCACCTTGCGTAGCGTATGCTAACTATAAAATATTAGCCAAAAACCCTAATGCAAATATTGTAGTGGCCCCAAGCGACCATCTCATTAAAAAAGAAGATACATTTATACGAGCAATAAATAATTGTTTGCTAAAAACACAAAACTCTGATGCATTACTAACACTAGGTTTAAAACCAACCAGACCCGATACTGGCTATGGATACATACAATTTACCAAAAGCGATAGTAAAGAAAAAGACAAACGTATAAACAAAGTAAAAACATTTACCGAAAAACCTGAACTAGAATTAGCAAAATCATTTATAGAAAGTGGCGACTTTTTGTGGAATTCAGGAATATTTATTTGGAGCTTAAAAGGCATCATGAAAGCCTTTGAACAGTACGACCCTGAAATGAATTCTATATTTAAAGATGGAATAGATAAATACAATACACCCAACGAAAAAGCATTTATACAACAAGCCTATTCTTTGTGCCAAAACATATCTATAGATAAGGCCATAATGGAAAAATCGCGCAATACTTACGTGCGAGAATCTATGATAGGCTGGAGTGATTTGGGTACGTATGGCTCGTTATACACGCACCTTAAAAAAGACGAACAAGGCAATGCTAAAGTGGGTAAAAACATAATGTTGTACAATGCACAAAAAAATATTATAAACGTACCCAACGACATGCTAGTGGTAATAGACGGGCTAGAAGGATACATAGTAGTGGAAAGTAACGGTGCACTACTAATATGCAAAAAAGACAACGAACAAAAAATAAGAGATTTTGTTGCAGATGTAAAATTGCGCAGCGACGGTACCAAATATATTTAAACAATACCGCAACAATGAACCACAACCTAACTGTATAGCAAACCATAATGCGCTAATACGGTGGCAATAGATAATTGGGTTTTGATTTCGGGGATAGTCATTGTAAAATGGGTTTGTTTGTATAGTGTTACATTTTTTTTACATTGCAATAGTACAAAAAGAAACTTAATTGTTACATTTGTTTTATACTATTTAATTACATTTTAATAAAAAGCATATATATTGTAACTTTGCAGTATCAAAAAACATAACGTTATGGACATAGCAGAGCAAATTAAACGAGTTAGAAAGGAACAGGGATTGTCTCAACAAGATTTAGCCGACAAACTTTCTATGAATAGAGTACAGTATAACCGAATAGAAACAGGTAAAAGCGACCCTACTATGAATATTTTACAACGTATAGCCAATGTTTTGGAAATTGATGTTGTGCAGTTTTTTGAAGCTAAAAAAAACAATAGCGAAGTACATTCTGTAAATGAATCGTTATTACAAAAAGTAAAATTATTAGACGAACTAGATGACTTACAAAAGAACTCTATTTGTAATTTAATAGATACTGCTATTGCTAATAAACGCCTTAAAGCTGCATTAAGTAATGCTATGAGCCTAACCCTTTAAACTAAATAAAACGCTAACCCTAAAACAAAAATAAAATGTACAACTACAAAATACACTTACACAAAGAAGAAGAGGGCGGTTTTACTGTTACTGTACCTGCTTTAGTGGGTTGCGTTACCTATGGCGAAAACGTAGATGAAGCAATTGAAATGGCTAAAGAAGCAATAGTACTTTACATTGAAGAATTGCACGACCGTGGCGAAACTGTACCCGATGATACACATACATTAGAATACTCTTTACACCTCGAATCTGCATGAATTTAAGCTCCAAAAACCTTATTAAACTATTAGAAAACAACGGCTATTTTTACAAACGTGCCAAAGGCTCACACCAATTGTATTACGACCCTCTTAACAACAGAACCGTTATTGTGCCTGTACACGGCGGTAAGGATATGAAAAAAGGTACATTCCTCGCTATTCTTAAACAAGCAGGTATTGATAAAAACGAATTGTAATAAACGTTAAAAGCCACGCAATGCGTGGCTTTTAACGTTTATAACCAATACTAAAGCTTAGTTATAAACTAAGCTTAGCTAACCGTATAGCCCACCGACCCTTAATTACCTAAATCTACGCTGTGTTAGGTTACAATTTCCTCAACACTAAAGAATCAGGAATATTTAATTTTACTCTCTTTTGTAAAAAATTCAATGAATCTTTTACGAAAAACATATTTTCTATTTTATTCTTTTTTAACTTAATAATAACGTATTCTTTTTTATTTTTTCCTAAAATAAAATTATTATTATTAACCATATGAGTTGGTGTTTTGAAAACTCTAAGCCAGCGATAAACAGTGTCACTTATGTTTTCTGAGTATATTTCATTGGTGTCTTTTAATATCCAAAACCCATAATTAATACTTTTTTTATCTGAAATACAAAATTCATTATTTATTTTTTTATCAATTAAAATATTGGAAGAAGACCTACTACAGGCCAATAAAAACAATAAATAAAACAAACTAAAACAAAACTTACGCATATCTATTTTCTTAAATCAATAATATTTTCTCTATTCAATTTGCGATTTCTTTTAGATTTTTTGACAAAATTAAAATGTAAATGATATTCACTATTCTTAATTATAATTTGATTCCCAATGTCTATAAAATTAATTGGCTGTAACATGCTTCCATAAGCAAATCTAAATCCGATAAGCCCATCAGATGGATTTATTTTAACAGGTTTTTCTCCTGCTGTCCCTAATTTCATACCAAACATATTGTATTTATTGTAGTTACCAAACCCCCAAGATAAAACATTGATTTTACCCATTGTTTCGATTCGGTTAGCAAATCCCCAACCGATATCGTGCTCTTTATCTGTAAATAGATTATGAAGCCCTATACCTAATCCCGTAAGTAATCCACCTCCTATTTGGATAGGAGCAATTGCTATTCTCCAAGAATCAAATTTATCATACTTAATTTGGAACTGATTATAGGAATCGTTTTGATTTTCTTCCCAAAAATCATTTCTAGAGGGCTTCGCACCTCCTAATGATAGAGCATTTTTTTCTCTTGAGTAGGTAAATAAATTATTATGGTCATTTTTATATTTATTAAACTGCTCTCTAAACTTACGACTCGTTAATCTTTTTACAAAAACATTAACTCTATCTCTAAATTTAGCGTAACCAACATCATCTCCGTCAGGGTCATCATAATATATTGGATTATCTGCAAAAGTTGCATAGCTACTCTCCCAAGGTTTTACCACAGGGTCTATATTCCATCTTCTACCTAACCTACTATCATATTCCCAAAACTCTGCTGTATAGATGTTTCCAGAGCCTACAATTTCATCATCTTTCTCTTGTCCATTAAACCCGTACCTACTGCCACTACCATTAAAGGTTCTTCCTTTAAGTGGCGCACCAAATGGGCTATAGTCCATACTGCTTACTAGGTCGGCTTTGTAGTAGCTTACTGTACTGCCTGTTCCTACTGGTATTTTTTTATCAGTAAACAGCGTTAGTACATTGCCTAGATGGTTGCTGGCTTCAAAGCGTAGCTTGTATGCTCCCACTATTTTTTTGGTGGGTTTATTCCTTTTTGCTTAGCAAGGTCTTCTATTTTTTGTTGCCATGCACTTGCTTTTACTGGTTTCTTTTTGTTTTCTTGTATTTGTAAGTGTAATGCTTTTTCATCAACAAAAAATTTCATACAATACTGTATACCAAAGGTAAGTATGTTGGCTAAAAAGTAGTAATAGCTAAGCCCCGAAGCATAATTGTTAAACATAAACATAAACAATATCGGCATTAGATACATCATATATTTTAATGATTGCATTTGTGGGTTATCGTCTTGTCCAGTCATACTACTGTTCATTTTAGTGTATATAATGGTAGAAACCGTCATTAGTATGGTAAACAAACTTATGTGGTCGCCATAAAATGGTATGCTAAACCCAAAGTTGTATATGCTATCGTAGGTACTTAAATCGGTAGCCCATAAAAAACTTTTTTGGCGCAATTCAAACGAAGCCGGAAAAAATCTAAACATACTAAACAGTATAGGCATTTGCAGCACCATAGGCAAACAACCACCAAACGGACTTACGCCCGCCTTGCGGTATAGGCTCATGGTTTCTTTTTGTTTTTCCATGGCTTGTTCCGTATCTGGGAAACGCTTACTTATTTCGTCTATTTCGGGTTTTAACACTTTCATTTTAGCCGTTGATAAATACGCTTTGTAAGTAAGTGGCAACAATATCATTTTTATAAATATAGTAAGTAATAATATTACTATACCATAGTTTAAGTTAAAACCACCCAAGAAATCAAAAACGGGTATTACCGCATATTTATTTATAAAACCAAACATACCCAGTGGTATTTGTTTTTCTAAACTATTGCCATACGCCTGCAATGCGTGGTACTGCGTAGGTGCGTACAAAAAGCTAAGTGCCACCGTTTCGCTTGGTGTGTGGCGGTAAGGTATGGCTAAGTTGGCCATACAGTTTTTTATGTGCGTGGTAGAGCCTTCGGCTACGGTAGTCGCAAGGTTACTAGTGCCCTCAAACGGTACACTGGCTATTAATGTTTGTGTAAAAAATTGTTGGCGAAATGCCACCCATTTTATTTTTTCGGTAATCGCTTTTTCATCCGCCCCACGTTCGCTAAGGTTATCCACTACATCTTCATCCGCCGTGTTATAATATATTGTTGATGCATTGCGTTGGTTTTCTATAGTGTTTTCTTGCGAGAGCATGTTAGATTGCCAGTTTATCGCTAATTTATTTTCGGTAGGTGCTATAAGGTTGTGCATACCCACTATATTTATAGCACAGTGTAGCATATAACTATTGCCTTTTATGCTGTACACATATTCTATGTAACGGTTAGCGTCTAAAGTCATTTTTACACTCATTGCCACTGAGTCGTTGCCTGCCACAGTTAGTACAGGTGCGCTTGCCGTAAAGTTAAGGTCGGCAGTAGTAATAGTCCTATTTTGCGCTTTAAACAATAGTGCAAAGTTGCTACTGTCTTTATCCACCATTTCTATTATTGCGCCTTTATCGGTTTTGTAGTTTTTAAGTTTAAGACTTATTACACGTCCGCCTTTGGCTGCTATGGTTGCTTTTAGCACATCGTTTTCAATGGTATAGGTAGCGTTACTTAATGTAGCTGCCGCTGCAAAATCGCCAAACTGGGCCGTTAGCGCACTGTTTACTACTGTGGTATCGTTGGCTTTATTGGCAGTAGTATTTGCGGTTTGCAACTCTACTTGTGCCAATGCTTTTATTTTGGTTGTTTTGTTAAGTTGTGCAATACTATCTTGTGTGCTCTTAGCTTGCGCTAATTCTAGCTCAGAGGGAGCAGTATAATAATAAAAACCTGTAACTATTGCGAAAATTAGTACATAGCCAATAATTGAATTACGATCCATAGTGTAGTGTGTGGGTAATTTTTAGGTGATTAATTTATTGAGTTTATTTCAGTGTGCAAATGTATATATTTTTAACGCCCACAAATGAAAACATTTGCAGGCGTCAAACACATTATTTTTCGTTGTCAATTATTAGTTGCAACGGATTTTTCACCCGCTCATTAAGTAAAGCTATATCCAGCACCTCTGCCATAGTGTTTACGTAATAAAAACTCAATCCCCTCAGGTATTCAGGTTCTATGTCCAATATATCTTTTTCGTTTTGGTCGCACAGTATTATTTCTTTAATACCTGCACGCTTAGCGGCTAATATTTTTTCTTTTATACCCCCTACAGGCAATACTTTGCCACGCAGGGTTATTTCGCCTGTCATAGCTAATTTGGAACGCACCTTACGTTGTGTAAACACTGATGCTATGGCGGTAAGCATAGTAATACCAGCACTTGGGCCATCTTTGGGCGTAGCCCCCTCGGGTACGTGTAGGTGTAAGTTGTATTGGTCAAATACTTTATAATTTATTCCCAAATCATCGGCGTGTGTTTTTATGTATTCCAATGCCAGTACTGCACTTTCTTTCATTACATCGCCCAAGTTGCCTGTTAATGTTAGCTTTCCGCCTTTGCCACGGCTTATGCTACTTTCTATAAATAGTATTTCGCCACCTACACTTGTCCACGCTAAGCCAGTAACCACTCCTGCTATGGAGTTATCTTGGTATTTTTCTCGTGTTATCATTTCCGAACCTAATGTTTCCGTTATATCTTCTTCAGTAGGTTTGTAAGTGTAGGGCTCATCCATAGCTATTTTGCGCGCTTCGTTGCGCACTACTTTGGCTATACGTTTTTCTAGTGCACGCACACCACTTTCACGTGTATAGCTTGCTATTATTTTTTGTAATACTTTTTCGTTTAGGTCTATTGCTTTTTTAGCTAAGCCATGTTCTTCCAGTTGCTTAGGTAAAAGGTGTTTTTTGGCTATTTGCACTTTTTCTTCCAGTGTATAACCACTTATGTTTATTACCTCCATACGGTCCAGTAGTGCGGGTTGTATAGTTTGCAGGCTATTGGCAGTAGCTATAAACATTACGTTCGATAAATCAAATTCTATCTCCACAAAGTTATCGTAAAACGCCTTGTTTTGCTCAGGGTCTAATACCTCCAATAAGGCCGATGAGGGGTCGCCCTGGAAACCTTGCCCTAGCTTATCTATTTCGTCCAACAAAAACACCGGATTACTTACCTTTACTTTTTTTAAGTTCTGCAATATACGCCCAGGCATAGCGCCTATGTAGGTTTTGCGGTGTCCACGTATTTCGCTTTCGTCGCGCATACCACCTAAGCTCATACGTATATACTCACGGTTAAGTGCACGAGCAATACTGCGTGCAAGGCTCGTTTTCCCTACACCTGGAGGGCCGTGTAAGAGCAATATCGGCGATTTCATATTACCCTTTAGTTTAAGTACCGCTAAGTGTTCTATTATGCGTTGCTTTATTTTTGTTAATCCAAAATGGTCGTCGTCCAATATTTTTTGTGCGTTTTTCAAATCAAAACTATCGTTACTGTATTCGCCCCAAGGCAAGTCTAGCAACAGTTCCAAATAATTGCTTTGTACACTATACTCAGATGCTACTGGGTTCATTCTCCGCAGTTTGTCCAACTCTTTTTTAAACGTAGCGCCTATCGCATCGCTCCATTTCATAGTTTTGGCACGGGTTTCAAGTTCGTTGGCTTCCTCTTCGTTACTTTTATTACCTAACTCCTCCTGTATAGTTTTCAGTTGTTGTTGTAAAAAATAATCGCGCTGTTGTTTGTCTAAATCTACTTTAGTTTTGTTTTGAATACTGTTTTTAAGTTCTACTTTTTGTAAATCTTTAGCCAAGTGTTTTAGTAGTTCCGTGGCTCTAGTTTTAATATCAGTAAGCTGTAGTAATACTTGCTTATCGTTTACGCCAGCTTGCATATTACTAGCAATAAAATTAATAAGGAACGATG
This sequence comes from Bacteroidia bacterium, assembly GCA_014376525.1. Lineage (GTDB taxonomy): Bacteria > Bacteroidota > Bacteroidia > UBA4408 > UBA4408 > JACMRI01. The sequence continues at coordinate 9,369 of JACMRI010000187.1, forward strand.
GGCTATCAATGTTGCGTATGGCTATGCCTGCCTCGGTAGGTATGTGTGGCGATAGTTTTATAATTTCTTGCGCAGCATCTTTTATCGACGACATAGTAGCATCAAACACATCGTCATAATCCACAATAACCTCATCATCAACAATGCTAATATCGGCCGTAAAATAAGGCTCCGAGTTAAGCTGTTTTTCTATCTTAAACCTACGCTTGCCTTGCAGTATTACAGTAGTGTTACCGTTAGGCATACGTATTACTTTTATTACATTGGCAATAGTCCCCACTTGGTGCAACTGGTCAAACGTAGGCTCTTCGGCCTTATCTTCCATTTGGGCTACTACGCCCACTATTTTATTGCCCTTGTAGGCTTCCTGTATTAGTTTAATGGATTTATCTCGCCCTAATGTAATGGGTATAACCACACCCGGAAACAATACCGTGTTCCGCAGTGGCAATATTGGCAGTTGTGTAGGGTAAGCGTCTTTGCTTAGCGTATCTTCTTCTTCCAGCGTAAGCATGGGTATAAACTCCGTATCTTCGTTGATATCACTTTGTAATTGTATGTTTTCGAACATTATGTAGTAGTTAATTTTGGTGCTATAATTCAACTTTAATGCCACCACAAAACTAACGCCATATTGGCGAGAGATTGTGTATTACAAAGAGATATACCTTACGTAAGCAGCAGTATATCACTTACACATCTTAAAAAAGAAACTTGCAAAACTCCAAAATTCAAACTACCCTTACACTAATTTAAAAAATAAATAGCTATTGATTATAACCTCAAAAAAATAAAATTACGTATAGAGCCCACCTACAGTAAATTTATAACGCCACACTTAGAAACCGTAAATGCCTAAGGTTACATTCACAAATTATATCTTATCGTTTTAATGCTTAAATTAGGCATATATTATTTACTCAATTAATCACTCAAAATGAAAAACGCAACAATCGCACTAATCCTGCTATCATTAAGCATATTCTGCAAAAAAAAATGTAATTGTACCGAAGTTCTAGATTGAAATAAAATTTACCCTAAGGGCTCACTTGTACTTTACCACGACACCTGTTGGAAAGCCGAAAATCAAGGGAGAGGTGTTACTCCAGGTCCTTGGTTACAAGGTTATAACGACGTTTGGAAGCAATGCAAATAAGTTAATCCCCCACCCAATCAAACAATCTCAATACTAACATCTCACATCTATTTACCACCAACACAAGCTAACCACCCAATCAAGCAATCTCAATACTAACATCTCACATCTACTTACCACCAACACAAGCTAACCACCCAATCAAGCAATCTCAATAATAACATCTCACATCTACTTACCACCAAAAAAACAATTTGTTATACATGTATAACAAATTAATACATATATTTGAATATGTAAAAAATGCTAATCGCAATTAATTACACCATATTAAAAAGTAGTAAGTCAAGTATGAATAAACAAATAAATACAACCAACAAGCACGAAACCGTATGTAGTACGTTTCGCAGTTCGTGGTTGCAAATAGCACGCATGTATAACATGCAGGCAGAAAACTATGGAGGTAACATTACCATAGGTTACTTTTTATTAAATGTGGATGGTACTAATGGTTCTTACGCAACAGATATAGCAGTGAGCTTAGGCGTTGGTAATACTGGCTTAGGACGTATGATAAAAAAATTGGAAGACGAAAAAATGATTACCCGCACCACCGACCAAACCGACAAACGCAAAGTAAAAATTGTACTCACCCCAAAAGGCAAAAAAGCCAAAGAAACTGCCAAAGACGTAGTACGTAATTTTAACAAAGAACTGATAACTAAAGTAGGCGAAAAAGACTTAAACACATTTTTTAAAATAGCACAAAAAATAGCCAAAGTAACCGAACAAAAAATAAACAATAACTAACTACATCACTCATTAAATTATAAAAACAAAACATGAACAGAACAATTAAAAAAGTAGCCGTACTAGGCTCAGGAGTAATGGGTTCGCGTATTGCATGCCACTTCGCCAACATAGGTTGCCAAGTATTATTGTTAGATATAGTTCCGCGCGAACTACTACCTACCGAAACCGCCAAAGGTTTAACCATAGAAAGTAAAGCTGTGCGTAACCGTATTGTAAACGATGCCTTACAATTTGCATTAAAATCAAGCCCATCGCCCATATACGACAAGCGTTTTGCAAGCCGTATTACCATTGGTAATTTTGATGATGATATGAAAGATATTGCAACTGCCGACTGGACTATTGAGGTAGTAGTAGAAAACCTAGACATCAAAAAGAAAGTATTTGAACAAGTAGAAAAATACCGTAAACCAGGTACACTTATTACCTCCAACACATCGGGTATTCCTATACACCAAATGTTAGATGGTCGTACCAACGATTTTAAAGCACACTTTTGTGGTACACACTTTTTTAATCCACCTCGCTATCTAAAATTATTAGAGATTATTCCTACACCAAGCACCAACCCCGAAGTAGTTAATTTTCTTATGCACTACGGCGATTTGTTTCTAGGTAAAACTATGGTATTGTGCAAAGATACGCCAGCATTTATTGCAAACCGTGTAGGTGTATTTGGTATTATGGCCATGTTACACGTAGTTGAAAAAATGGGCTTAACCGTCGAAGAAGTTGATAAATTAACAGGTCCTGTATTGGGTCGTCCTAAGTCGGCAACTTTTCGTACGGGCGATGTAGTAGGGCTAGATACCCTAGTACATGTAGCAAACGGAGTAGCGGCCAATTGCCCTACAGACGAAGCCAAAGCCGAATTTATATTACCAACGTATCTACAAAAAATGGTAGATAACAAATGGTTAGGCGATAAAACTGGACAAGGTTTTTACAAAAAAGTAAAAGGTGCTAATGGCAAAAGCGAAATACAAGCCCTAGACCTTACTACCATGGAATACAAGCCTGCGGTAAAGGTTAAGTTTGCAACACTAGAAGCTACCAAAACCATTGATAACCTCAAAGACCGTGTAAAAATATTAGTAGCAGGCAAAGACAAAGCAGGCGAATTTTATCGTTCTACTTTCATCGGTTTGTTTCAATATGTAAGCAACCGAATACCCGAAATTACTGATGCTCTTTATCAAATAGACGATGCCATGAAAGCTGGTTTTGGTTGGGATTTAGGTCCGTTTGAATACTGGGACGCAATAGGTGTAAAACAAGCCACAGATATGATGACTACTGCAAGCAAAGCTCCAGCAGCATGGGTTACGGAGTTTTTAGCAGCAGGCAATACATCGTTTTACAAAATAGAAAATGGTACACGTAAGTTTTACAACATTGATACTAAATCGTACATAGTAGTACCAGGTACCGAAAACATAATTTCGTTAGAAACCATACGAGATACTAAAACCGTTTGGAAAAACTCAGGCGTTACCGTTACAGATATTGGAGATGGTATTTTAAACGTAGAATTTCATACCAAAATGAACACCATAGGAGGCGAAGTGCTTGCAGGTGTAAACAAAGCCATTGAAATAGCCGAGCAAGGCTACCGTGGTATAGTTATATCTAACGAGGGTGCCAACTTTAGTGCAGGTGCCAACTTAGGTATGGTGTTTATGCTAGCTGCCGAGCAAGAGTGGGACGAATTAAACTTTGCCATCAAATCATTTCAAGATACTATGATGCGTGTACGTTACTCTTCAATACCAGTAGTAGCAGCCCCTCACAACCTTACTTTAGGTGGCGGTTGCGAAATGTGTTTGCACGCCGATATGGTTGTGGCACATGCCGAATTATACATAGGTTTAGTAGAGTTTGGTGTAGGTGTTATACCTGGCGGTGGCGGCACTAAAGAATTTGCCTTACGCCTTAGCGATAGCCTTAAAGATGGCGATTTAGAATTAAATAGATTTAGAGATGGTTTCTTAACTATTGGTCAAGCCAAAGTAGCTACAAGTGCTTACGAAGCGTTTGACTTAGGTATATTGCGCAAAGGTATAGATAAGGTAGTAGTTTCTCGTTCACGCCAAATAGCCGAAGCTAAAGCACAATGTATTAAACTTGCGGATGCAGGCTATACAATGCCCGTTAAGCGTAAAGATGTTCGTGTATTGGGTAATCAAGCCTTGGGCTTAACCTATGTAGGTGCTAATAGTATGAGAAGTGGTAACTATATAAGCCAACACGACCAATTAATATCCGAAAAATTAGGATATGTACTTGCAGGCGGAAATTTATCTCAACCAACAATGGTAAGCGAACAATACCTGCTAGACCTTGAGCGTGAAGCATTTTTAAGTTTATGTACTGAAAGAAAAACATTGGAGCGTATGCAAAGTGTTATAAGTGGTAAAGGCATTTTAAGAAATTAAGATTGGAGTAGTAAGATTTTAGATATTAGACCGCACGATGCACAACATAAGCCAATTAAAAATTTGGAACAAAGCAATGGAATTAGCAACAGATATTTATACTGCTACTAAAACTTTTCGTAAAGAAGAGGTGTATGGACTTACCTCTCAATTAAGAAGAGCGGCAGTATCGGTACCTTCAAATATAGCAGAGGGTGCAGGGCGAAATTCTAACAAAGAATTTAGACAATTTTTAGCCATTGCTAATGGTTCTTGCTTTGAGTTACAAACGCAAATTATATTATCTAATAAATTAAGTTTTATATCTAACGAAGCGTGCGAGCAACTAATAACTAAAATCGAAGAAATACAAAAAATGAATTACAGCTTACAAAAAACAATTACGGTATAGATATTAGTATTGAGATGTAAGATAATAGACTTCATACATAAATCTCATATCTAAATACTAACATCTAACAATCTGAATACTAACAATCTAATATCTCAATACTAACATCTAACAATCTAATATCTTAAAAATAAATGGAAGCATATATAGTAGCGGGATTCCGCAGCGCAATAGGTAAAGCAGGTCGTGGAGGTTTTAAATTTTATCGTCCAGATGATTTAGCCGCCGACGTAATAAAACATTTAATGGCATCAGTCCCTAACTTAGACCACGACCGTGTGGACGATATAATAGTTGGAAACGCTATGCCTGAGGCAGAACATGGTTTAAACGTAGGCCGTTTAATATCATTAATGTCGTTAAATACCGATAAGGTGGCAGGAGTAACCGTAAACCGTTATTGTGCATCAGGGCTTGAAACCATAGCAATGGCAAGTGCAAAAATTCGTGCAGGTATGGCAGATTGCATTATAGCAGGCGGTACCGAAAGTATGAGCCTTATACCAATGGGTGGCTGGAGAGTTATTCCTAATCCTGTAGTAGCCAAAGAACATCCAGATTGGTATTGGGGAATGGGATTAACGGCCGAAGCAGTAGCTAACGAATACAAAGTAAGCCGCGAAGACCAAGATTTATTCGCCTTCAACTCGCACCAAAAAGCCTTTGCAGCTATTAAAGCAGGCAAATTTACTGACGAAATAGTGCCAGTAACCGTAAACGAAACTTTCGTGGACGAAAATATGAAACGTAAAACCAAACAGTACGTAGTAGCCACCGACGAAGGGCCTCGTGCAGATACATCAATAGAAGCATTAGCAAAACTTAAACCTGTGTTCTCTGCAATAGGTTCAGTTACAGCAGGTAACTCATCGCAAACGAGTGATGGAGCGGCTTTCGTAATAGTAATGAGCGAACGTATGGTGAATGAATTAAACTTAAAACCAATAGCTCGTTTGGTATCGCACGCTGTAGCAGGCGTACCTCCGCGCATTATGGGTATAGGCCCTGTGGCAGCTATTCCTAAAGCTATAAAAGCAGCAGGCTTAACACAAAACGATATTGATTTAATAGAACTTAACGAAGCCTTTGCTTCGCAATCGTTAGCAGTAATACGTGAGTTAAACTTAAACCCCGATATTATAAACGTAAATGGTGGAGCAATAGCATTGGGGCACCCTCTAGGCTGTACAGGCGCAAAACTATCAGTACAATTGTTTAGCGAACTACGCCGTCAGAACAAAAAGTATGGTATAGTAAGTATGTGTATTGGTACAGGGCAAGGTGCTGCAGGTGTATTTGAATTAATAAATTAATCATTTGTAGAATGTTACGTAGGTATAATTCATTTAAGATCGTTTTATTTGCTTTAATAGCGTTGATGGCAAGTTGTAAAAAAACTACCAATGAGGCTATTAACAACGTGCTATACGAAGTTATTATACCTAACAATACTGCGGTTACTATTAATTATAATTCGGACTATTACTATGCAACCAACACTCGCAAAGCCATAGTATATGCGCCCAACGAGTATGTAAGTAAATACTGGCGCGGCGAACATTATGCAGCCATAGGCGATGAAGTATTTATTAATGCTACTTATACCACAACCGATACAGCAATTAAAGTAAGCGAATTTGCAATAAATATTTATGTAAAAGACACACTGTTCAAAAGCATGAAGGGTGCATCAACACTGGAAATAAAACAATTATTAAAATAACTAATAAACAACTAAACTAAAAAAAAATGAGCACAACAACCACAACACAAAATTTAACTAAAGGTGGAGAGTTTTTAATTAAAGAAACTTTAGCCGCCGACATCTTTATTCCTGAGCAATGGAACGAGGAGCAATTAATGATGAAAAAAATGTGCGAAGATTTTCTTGCACAAGAAGTCTATCCAAACATCACACGCATTGAAGCGCAAGAAGAAGGTCTAATGCCATCGATAATGGAGAAAGCTGGGGAGCTTGGAATCCTTGGTATATCGGTACCTGAGGCTTACGGAGGGCTCGGTTTTAACTTTGCTACAAGTATGCTTACTGCTGAGGCTACAGGAGCAGGATACTCTGCATCGGTTGCATTAAGCGCACATACAGGTATTGGCACATTACCCATATTGTATTATGGCAACGAAGCCCAAAAAACAAAGTACATACCCAAATTAGCTTCAGGCGAATGGAAAGGCTGCTATTGCCTTACCGAACCAGCAAGTGGAAGCGATGCTAATAGTGGAAAAACATCAGCAAAATTAAATGCTGCAGGTACACACTATGTGTTAAACGGACAAAAAATGTGGATTACCAATGGTGGTTTTGCAGATATATTTACAGTATTTGCCAAAATTGATGACGATGCTAATTTATCAGCATTTATAGTAGAAAAATCATTTAACGGAATAACACTTAATGCCGAAGAACACAAAATGGGTATTAAGGGAAGTAGCACCCGTCAGGTATTTTTTAACGATACATTAGTACCCGTTGAAAATTTATTGAGCGAGCGCCAAAACGGATTTAAAATAGCAGTAAATATATTAAACATTGGCCGTATTAAGTTAGCTGGGGCATGCGTAGGAGCATCTAAATTAGTGAGCTCACAGGCTATAAATTATGCAAATGAACGTAACCAATTTGGACGCCCTATTAGCAAATATGGTGCTATACGTTTTAAGTTAGCCGAGCAAGCAGTAAAAATATATGCCAGCGAAAGTGCGGTATATCGTGCTTCGCAAAATATTGACGATGCCATAGTGGCTTTGGAAGAAGGAGGAATGGAAAGTGCTAAAGCTAAACTTAAAGGGGTAGAACAATTTGCAGTAGAGTGCGCTATACTTAAAGTACATGGCTCTGAAACATTGGACTATGTGGTAGATGAAGGCGTACAAGTATATGGCGGTATGGGGTATAGCGCCGAAGCTCCTATGGATAGATCGTTTCGTGACGCTCGTATTAATAGAATATTTGAAGGTACTAACGAAATTAATCGTTTACTTACTGTAGATATGATGTTGCGTCGTGCAATGAAAGGCGAACTTAACCTTATGGGACCTGCACAGGCAGTAGCTGCCGAGTTAGTGGGTATTCCTGAATTTGGAGACGCCGACACAACATTGTTTGCACAAGAAAAAAAATATGTAGCCAACTTTAAAAAAGTAGGCTTAATGATAGCAGGTGCAGCCGTACAAAAACTAATGGCAACATTAAGCAAAGAGCAAGAAATATTAATGAATATTGCAGACGTTCTTATAGAAATATATGCAAGCGAAAGCGTATTATTACGTACCGAAAAATTAGTAGGCATGCGTGGCGAAGCGGCTTGTGCAGCACAATTAGCAATGATGCGCATATACATTTACGATGCTGCCGATAAAATAAACAAAGCAGGTAAAGACGCATTAAATTCGTTTGCCGAAGGCGATGAGCTACGTATGATGCTTATGGGCTTAAAACGTTTTACTAAAACAGAATCGTTTAACGTACGTGATGCTCGCCAAGTTGTTGCAAGCCAACTAATTGAAAGCAACAAATACTGTTTTTAATTAGTAGTATAACTTATAATAATACCCGCGCCCCCAATGTAATTGGGGGCGCTGGTGCTTTATACGGTTAGGGATAGGGGCGAATACTATTTTGAAAAAATAAATTGAGTTGATTTAAATTTTTGCAAAGCAGCCCTAAAGTTGTATACTAAGGTGGGAACAGTAATCTACAACAATGTACAGCAAGCTCAGAAATATAACAAAAGTTGAAATAGATTTTTTGATTTTACCATTTATCCCTAAACATGAGCGAGGGTATATACAAAAAAACATGAAAAACGGTTTGTAAACGAACGTTGTTTTGCTTGGATAGATAGTTTTAGAACTTTGCTAATCCGTTTTGATACATCAATTACATCGTGAATAAATTGGCATTACATAGCATTTTTTTTACTGATAAAAGTTTAAAATCATCTCGATGATAAAAGAGTAATACTTTACATATTAATAATCAATACCTAAAACTGAAAATAAATAAACCCAACTTACTCTTGCTTTAGTACTGCTACATACACCATTACTACCACAAACATATAAACCGCTGTAGAAATGCTTAATTGTAGCTTTAGCTTGAATTTGTTCATTTAAAAAAACAAGCTAAAAAATGTTATATTTGTTCAATTCAGCAATTATTTACACACACACTTTATGGCAATTTTAGGCAGTTTACTAAAACAAACACTTACACTAAGTAAAACTATAGAAAGCATAAACCCCGTGCACGAAAAACCGCACAGGGTACAACGTCGTGTATTAAAAAAATTACTTAAAAAAGCTCAGTTTACTGGCTTTGGGCTAACTTATAATTTTGAAAACATAATAAACGCTCGTCACCCTGTTAAGGAGTTTCAGCGTACTGTGCCCGTGCACGATTACGACAGTATGTATGCCAAATGGTGGTATAAAATGGTAGAGAAAGAGGAAGTAAATATATGCTGGCCTACTGCTATTAAATACTACGCACTAAGCTCAGGCACATCGGGCGCACCAAGCAAATATATACCCGTATCGCCTGAGCAAATACGCAAAATTCGTCGTGCAGTATTGGGTTCATTATTATCCTTACGCAATTATGACTTGCCTGCTGCCACATTTAGCAAAGGAGTATTAACTATAGGCGGAAGTACCGATTTAACTCAAGAGCGCAATTATTACAAAGGAGACTTATCAGGCATTACCATTGGTAACTTGCCATTTTGGATACAACGTTATAAAACAATTCCTACCGAAATAAGCAACGAAAAAAATTGGGCTGCCAAAATTGAAAAAATTATAGAAGCTGCACCCACATGGGACATAGGTATTGTATGTGGGGTTCCTGCTTGGATACAACTTATATTTGAAAAAATTATAGAGCGTTACAACCTTACTACCATACACGACTTATGGCCTAACCTAAAAGTATTTATACATGGTGGTGTAGCTTTTGAACCGTACCGAAAATCGTTCGAACGCCTTATTAGCCAACCTTTGGTGTATGTTGATACCTACTTAGCGTCCGAAGGTTTTATAGCCTATACCGCTCGCCCTGATGGGCAAGGTATGCGCCTTGTGCTTAACAATGGTATGTTTTATGAGTTTGTACCGTTTAATGATAAAAACTTTGATGATGAGGGAAAAATGATTGAAAAGCCCGAAACACTTTACCTCAACGAAGTACAAGAAAAAGTAGAATACGCGTTGCTTATTACCACATCATCGGGCGCATGGCGTTACTTAATAGGCGATACTGTAAAGTTTACTAACGTAGAAAAATGCGAGATAATAATAACAGGACGTACCAAACATTTTTTGAGTATGTGTGGCGAACATTTATCAGTAGACAATATGAACACCGCTGTAACCAAACTTTCCAACACATTAAATATTTCTATACCCGAATATACAGTTATTGGTACTAACGAAGACGGTAAGTTTTATCACGATTGGTACATAGGTACTAATGATGTGGTAACAGATGTAGCACAAGTAAAACATATTATTGATACTACCTTGTGTGAAGTAAACGACGACTACATAACCGAACGCCAACATGCATTAAAAGATATACGCATACACTTAATACCTACTACTATTTTTTACGATTGGATGCGCAAAAATGGCAAAGAAGGTGGGCAACACAAAGTGCCTCGTGTAATAAAAGGCGCACAACAAAAAGATTGGCAACACTACGTAAATGAACAAACGAAGTAACTATACACGCGCATGATTAAGTCCATAACCGAAGGTATTGTATTGGGTATTATTCTTAGTTTTTTAATAGGGCCAGTGTTTTTTTTGCTGCTAAAATTAAGTATGGAACAAGGGCAACGCCAAGCCGCTATATTTGATATAGGCGTTATAGCCAGCGATGTAATAGTAATACTCTTGGCTTATTTTGGCTTAAGCGAGGT
>JACMRI010000188.1 GCA_014376525.1 Bacteroidia bacterium
ACTATAGCTAAGTTTAAATATACTAACCCAAATTATGTAGTGCCTATTCGTAAGCACCCCAATTTATTGGTATTGGAACGTATTGGATTTTATTTTATGCTTGGCATAAGCATTTATGGTGTAACGTACACTTTTATGCAACTTAATTTAGCTACAAATAAAACCGAATTTGAAATAGCACTGAACGGATTAGTTGGAGCGTTATTTTTTGCAGGTATATTTTTATATTGTTGGTTTTATGTAATGAGTTTAAACAAAAAAAAATAGAATGAAAATATGCCAATAATTTTAGTTGTGGTTAACCAGTAATTCAAAATTATGCGCACCTAATTATTTTTGTATATTTACTGCCTAAGTATTTAGTATTGTATGCAGCGCAACTTTATTGTTAATTTATTTTTTTTACTCTTACTCAATTTTTTAATAAAACCTTTTTGGATATTAGGAGTTGATCGTGGTTTTCAAAATGCGGTAGGAGCAAGCGACTACGGTATTTATTTTGCGCTATTTAATTTTACGTTTCTATTTTACTTTTTTTTAGATTTTGGAATAACCAATTTTAACAACAAAAAAATAGCCCAAAATAACGAGCTTGTAGCCGATTATTTACCCAAATTACTCACGCTAAAAGTAGTATTAGGAATAATTTATTTTATACTTACTTTGGGTTGCGCTTATTTATTAAACTACGATGAAAATCAATTACGTTTTCTTGCTATACTTACTTTTAATCAGTTTTTAAGTTCTTTTATTGTGTATTTGCGCAGCAATGTATCGGGTTTACATTATTTTAAAACTGATAGCCTACTATCAGTACTCGATCGTATGCTTATGATAAGTATGTGTGCCGCATTATTATTAATACCTGCACTAAAGGGCTATGTTACTATTTTAACATTTGCCTACACGCAAACCATATCATTAACCATAACAACTATTATTGCTTATGCCGTAGTAGTAAAGCACACACATGGTATTAGCATAAAGTGGGACAGTAAATTTGCCGTGGAAATACTTCGCAAGAGTTTTCCGTATGCAATACTTATTATGCTTATGGCATTTTATAACCGTATAGATTCGGTGCTTATTGAGCGTTTGTTAAGTAATGGAAAAATACAAGCGGGTATATATGCACAGGCGTTTCGCTTGCTCGACGCAGTAAATATGGTGGCCTATTTATTCTCAGTACTACTATTACCAATGTTTGCCAAACAAATATCCCAAACCGAAGTAGTAATGAATTTGGCACAATTTGCATTTAAAATAACATTTGCTTTGGCAATAGGAGTGGGGCTATTAGCTTCGTTTCATGCTCATCACATAATGGAACTATTGTATGTAGATAATGTTGAGGAGTCGGCAAGGGTTTTTAGCATACTTATGTGGTGTTTTTTGGGTACATCTACTACCTATATTTTTGGTACATTATTAACTGCTAACGGAAGTCTTAGATACCTTAATTTTGTGGCACTTGGTGGTATGGCACTTAACTTGATGCTCAACTATTTTTTAATACCGAAACTATGGGCAACAGGTAGTGCAATAGCAAGTGTAACTACGCAAATTATTACCGCATTTATGCAAATGGGTATTGCATACAAATTATTTAACATACGTATTAGCAGAGAGTTGATACAACCAGTAGTAGCTTATTCAGTATTAAGTACCTTATTATTTGTAGCTTTAAGCTACAGTACTTTATTTTGGGTAGCGCAAGTTGCAATAGCTACTGTAATTATGATTATTTTGTTATTTATTTGCAAAATGTTCAGCCTTACACAAATAATGGAATTTAGTAAAACATTTAGTAAAACAAAAAACAATAGTATTAATGACTAACACTACCAACTTAACTACTTATTTTTCTATTAGAAATCTTCTTGTTTTATTAATAAAACACAGGGTATTTTATCTTAAATTAATGCTTGCAACGCTCGTAATAGCATCAGTTGTTAGTTTGATAATGCCCAATAGATATAAAGCAGAAGTAATTGTATTTCCTACTTCTACCAATTCTATATCCAAATCGTTAATGAGCGATGTAACTGAGCGTAAGCAAGATTTATTGCAGTTTGGCGAAAGTGAAGATGTAGACCAATTAATTCAAATATTAATGTGCGACGAGCTAAAACAACGCTTAGTACAGCAGTTTAATTTATTTGAACATTATGATATAGACACCACTTCTAAAACTAAAAACACTCAACTTAACATACTATTAGAAAACTACATAGAATTTAAGCGAACCGAATATACATCAGTAAAAATATCAGTGATAGATAAAGATCCTATACTGGCGGCTAACATGGCTAATGCTATAACGGCCTTGTATGACACTATAAAACACAATATACAACGCCAACGTGCGCAACAAGCCTACTTAATGGTACTTAACCAATATAACGATGCTAGCACAGAAATAAAAGCGGAAGAAGATTCGTTACGTAAATTACGTGAAATGGGTATAAACGATTACGAGTCGCAATCGGAGCGCCTCACCGAAGCCTACGGTAAGGCTATAGTAGATGGGAGAGAGGGTGCTGCTGAAAAATTAGATGCGAAAATAAAAATACTCTCCACCTATGGTGGATACTACGTTACATTGCGCGACGATATTTATTTTAAACGTAAAGAACTAGCACGTGTAAAAACAAAACTAGACGAAGCTCACATGGACGTAGTACAAAATGTACCTTCTAAGTTTGTAGTAAGTGCAGCCCAACCACCCGAAAAAAAACATACACCTGTGCGCTGGTTAATAGTATTAATAAGTTTAATGTCTACATCAGTACTATTTGCAATAATCGTGTGTGGTTATGAAATGCGCACAGAACTTATGAACTACTTAGGTTTAAAAACAGATTAAAATATATAACTGAATACTTACACACCTACAATTTTATATTATGATAAACATGAACTGGATTTTAATACAACAGTACCTAACAAAGCACTGTCGCACTATTGGTATTTTAACATTAATAGCATCAGTTTTGGGAGTAATAGTATCGTTACCCGCTATTATGAAACCTAAGTATAAATCGCGAGTGGTGTTTTACCCTAGTAACATTAAACCCTACAGTAAAGAATCGGAAACTGAGCAAGCCTTACAAATAATGGAAGCCAGCGATATTAGAGATAGTGTAATAGCTCAGTTTGACTTGTATAAACATTATGATATTGCTCCAAACAAACCTGCATCATTATTTTACATGAACGGAATGTATGCCGAAAATATAAGAATAAATAAAACAGGCTATGAGGCGTTAGAAGTAGTAGTAGTAGATGAAGACCCACAACTTGCGTATGATATGACTAACGCCATTGTAAAATTTTATAACAAAAAAGTAAAACAATTACATGAAGGAAAATCTAATGAAGTGGCAGCGTTGTATTTAGTGCAAATGCAACAGCTGCAACACCACATAGACTCTTTAGCTATAATCAATCAAAGCATACGTGTGAGGTATGGAGTGTTAGACTTTGATATACAAGTGGAACAAGCCTCCAAAGCCGCATTAAATGGAAATAATAGTTCTGAAGCACAAATGCTACTTACCAACTTAGCAAAGTACGGTAACGAGTCGCAAAATTTATCAATACAAATTAATGGATTACGCAAAGAATATACTAAGAGTTTAGCATTTTATTTTAATGCGTTAAGAGAACGTAATAATAAATTTACGTATTGTAATATTATTATAAGCCCTGCTATGGCAGATAAAAAGCATTATCCAGTACGATGGCTTATTGTGTTAACTATGGCGTTATCTACACTTTTATTAAGTTGTGTAGGTGCAATTATTATAGAAGTGCGTAAGCAACAATAACACCCAATGCAAGACAAGCTAACTAAAATAAAACAAAATATTTCGTCACCTGCTATAATGGCGGCTGTTACGCTATTGTTTATGTGTATGAACTGTTATTTTATATATAACAACAATTACTATTTTAGTTTACTGCCCATTGCTTTTGTTTTTGTGGGAGTACTTGTTTTTAAGTTCGATTGGCTAATTTATCTAATTGCATTTACCGTTCCATTGTCTGTAAACCTTGCTGATACTGAGTTTAAGCTAGGGCTAAGCCTGCCTACCGAACCACTTATGATAATAGTTACAGGCTTATTTTGGTTAAATGAATTTTTGGTGCGTAAGTATCCCGTGTCAGTACTAAAGCACCCCATTGTAAAAGTTGTTTTAATATCACTATTATGGGTGGTCATTACTAGTATTACTAGTGTTCGTCCGTTAGTATCATTTAAGTTTTTAATTTCTAAATCGTGGTTTTTAACTACAGCATTATTTATACCCTTAGTGCTGTATCAACAATTGAATAATGCTAAACTACTCATACGTATATTACTTACGGGTATGTTGTGTGTAGCAATATACACCATCACTATGCATGCGCAATTTAATTTTGATGAGAAAACAGCCCACTGGATAATGTCGCCGTTTTACAGCGACCATACCTCCTACGGAGCTATATTAGCAATGCTATTACCACCAAGTGTTTATTTTGCATTCTCCAATAAAGCAACCGTATTTTCACGTGTTTTTTTTATTGTATTAACTGTTGTGCTCACATTAGCAACATTATTATCGTATACACGTGCAGCATGGATTAGTTTGGCTGCAGCATTTGCACTGTTTATTTTATTTAAGTTAAAAGTACAATTGCGCCATTTGCTAGTAGTAGCGGGTGTTGTATTGTTTTTTTTATTAATTAATCTAAATTCATTGTTAGATAAATTGGGAAAAAATGATCAAGATTCTTCTAGTAATTTAACTGAGCATGTGGCATCCATCTCCAATATATCTACCGATGCCTCTAATCTTGAACGCCTCAATCGTTGGAATAGCGCAATAAGTATGTTTAAATTAAAGCCAGTATTAGGTTGGGGTCCCAACACGTATCAGTTTGAATACGCCCCTTTTCAACAATCAAAATATAAAACCATAATAAGCACTAACAGTGGAGATATGGGTAATGCACATAGCGAGTACTTAGCGCCACTATGCGAGCAAGGTGTATTGGGGTTAGTAATTTGGATAGTACTTTTAAGTTTAATAGTAAAATATGGCTTTAGTAATTATTATAACCCCAGTATCGATAAGGATACACGCAACTTTTCGTTAAGTATATTCTTAGGTTTAATTACCTATATTATACATGGATTTTTAAATAATTTTTTGGATCAAGACAAAATTGCATTTCCATTTTGGACATTTGTAGCCATACTAATAGCTACCGATTTATATTACAAATCCACCACCAATAGTAGTAGTAACTCATCTTTATAAAATAACATATTATGCCCAAAATAGGAAACATACAACTCCCCGATTTCCCTCTATTACTTGCACCTATGGAAGATGTTAGCGACCCACCATTTCGTTCGGTATGCAAGGCTAATGGAGCTGACCTTATGTACACCGAATTTATTAGTAGCGAAGGACTTATACGTGATGCTATTAAAAGCCGAAAAAAATTAGACATATACGATTACGAACGCCCCATAGGCATACAAATATTTGGTGGCGATGAAGAGGCAATGGCAATAAGCGCCCGCATAGTAGATGCTACACAACCAAGCTTACTAGATATAAATTTTGGTTGTCCCGTAAAAAAAGTAGTTTGCAAAGGTGCAGGTGCAGGTGTACTTAAAGATGTGCCTTTAATGGTGCGACTTACGCAAGCAGTAGTAAAATCAACCAGCTTACCAGTAACCGTAAAAACACGCTTAGGATGGGACGAAAACAGCATAAATATAATGGACGTGGCAGAACGCTTGCAGGATATAGGCATACAAGCTTTATCTATACATGGTCGCACACGTGCACAAATGTACAAAGGTAAAGCCGACTGGACCAAAATAGCTGAAGTAAAAAACAACCCACGCATAACTATACCCATATTTGGTAACGGCGATCTTACTACCCCTGAGCAAGCCGTAGAATGGAAAAATAAATATGGTGTAGATGGCGTAATGATAGGGCGAGCAAGCATCGGTAACCCTTGGATATTTAATCAAATAAAACACTTTATAGCCACAGGTACACATCTTCCTCCTCCTACTATACAAGAGCGTGTGAGCACGGTGCAGCAGCACTTAGATTTTAGTATGCGCTGGAAAGGCGATGTAGTGGGCTTAGTAGAAATGCGTGCACACTATGCTAATTATTTTAAAGGTATTCCTAATTTCAAAGATTATCGAATAAAGCTAGTTACTACCAACGAACTAGATGCGGTTCACAATTTACTAAATGAAATAGCTGATAAATTTGCAACAACAGAAGTAGAAAATAACCACTTTTAATTATTCACGTTTTTTTTTGCGAGTTAAACTACTTTACTACTTCTATCCACTGCCCTTTGGTACGTACCATAAAACTATTGTCATACATTGCTTCGCATTGTATACCTGGCAGGTAATACTTACCCAAGTATGAAGCATTTACTACTATTTTAAAAGTTTTAGTTTCACCGCTATTCATACTAAAGTAATAACTGGCTCTATCATCACGTAGGTCTATATAATCGGCGGTGTTGTTTAATCCGTCATCAGTATCGGCATAGCGTGTATTTACAATTTCAAAACCCGATGGTAATATTTGCGTAAGGGCAATGTTTTCTACACGTTCGTTTTTTAAGTTGCGTAATGTTACCTCAGTTATAAACTCTGTACCTTGTGCAATATTGGTTACAGTTAGTGCATTGCCCTTTCGGTCTTTAAACACGACCCTTGCACTCATATTAGTAGCTACTACTTGCTCGTTGCCCACAGGCAAAATTCCAGTAGTTAATACACGCACAAACAGTGTACTATTTTTGTTATTTTTAATTGTTATGGAGTTTGCTCCTGTTTTTATATCCAACTTTCTATCAGCTATGGCTTTGCCTGTTTTTATAGTTTGTGTTTTGCCTTGTGTGGTATAGCTTATGTCCATACCCTTGCTACCATTGGCTTGTATAAACTTACTCATTGCATACAAACAATATGCGGTAGATTGTGTACTCATCCATTGGTTACTCGATAGTTGCTTAGCAAGCGAATTAGCCATACTAAAGGCTTGTTTTTTTTTGCCTAATAACAGTACAGTTTCCAATGCCATCGCTTTGTTGCGCTCGCTAGAACCATAGTAATAATAATAGCTAGAGGTAGTTTCATCTATTTTGGCACTTGCAAGCATTGCCAAGCCTGCTGCACTTTGTTTTACAAGTGCATATGTAGCGGCTAAGCGTAATTTACTTTCGTTAGATAAGCCAACAGTTTCGCGCAAACGATTCATTGACGACAAATCGGGCGAACCTGCCAATGCCATGGTATATAAGCGATATGCCTGTGCTACATCATTACCATAAGCAACACTATAACGCCACTCTTTACTCATTTTAAGTTGATATGCAATCCATTTTTGTTTAAAATTAATGGGCATTACATATCCTTTTTTATCCGCCTCTATTAAAAAATGTCCTGCATAAGATGTTCCCCAATCATCAGGCGAAACACCACCTTGCCAATAAGACAAGCCACCATTTGCCAACTGAAAACTTCCCAAACGTTGTATGGCTGCTGTTACATTTTTTTGAATAGCTTGTACACTTAAAGCATCAATATCCATTACATCAGCCAAATACAATTGTGGAAAAACCGATGAGGTGGTTTGCTCCACACAACCATGAGGGTATTGTATTAAGTAATTTAATCGACGATTAAAATCAATAGTAGGAATCCCCGACACCTCCAACTTAGCAACATTGCTACCTGTTATGCCAAAGGTTTTAAAGTTAATAGTTTTAGTGCCGTTGAATTCAATAATTGTATCTGTGTAAATACTTGTAACAGGGTTAGGATTGGTAACATCAATTTCTACCTCGTAAGTTGATGTTTCATTACCCGATTTGGCAACTATTTGTATTTTACCCAAGCCAGTTGCAGTGCCTACTTCTAGGTTAAAATAAGCCATTTTTTCGTCGGGGCTAGCAAAGGTAAGTGCTTGAGTGGTAGCGCCAATTACTTTTACTAAGTTGTTAGTTTTAATTTGAATCACTACATTTTTTACTTTATTTTCCATAGCAAATACCGTTACAGGAATAGTAACTTTTTCGGCTGGAGATATTTTGCGAGGCAACGAAGCTAGCACCATTAGAGGGTTGCGCACTGGTGTAATTTTTTCGGTGCAACCATAGGCATTGGTTTTAGCATCTGCGGCTACTATCATAGTTTTAACGGAACCTATGTATTTTGGTAATTTTATTTGATGTGTTTTACTTTCGCCTTTGGCTAATGTAAACGGACCTAAATACACCACCACAGGTTTAAATCTATTGGCTTTTTTTGCACTACCTCCGCCCATATCCTCGTCGCCACCAATGCTAAATACTTGGTTTACTTTTCCGCCATACGCACCTATTACATCGTTATAAACGTCCCATGTGCGCACCCCCAATGCCTCACGACTATAAAATCCGTCCCATGCATTTGGAGTTTTAAATCGGGTTAAATCCAGCAAACCTTCGTCTACCACGGCTATGGTATAGGTCATGGCTTTGCCTTGTTTTTCGCTTACTTTTAATGTAGTTACCTGCTCGGGTTTTAGTACGGCAGGCATCGCTATCATAGGTTCTAGCACCGTATTTTTATCTATTACCTGTATAGGTATTGCACCATACATACGTACAGGTAAGTCGTTGAGTGTAGATGAGTGTGGTTGTAATAATGTAATATTTATATATACGTTTGGAGCCATGCTGGCTGTTATAGGCAAATCCACCATCGTTTCGCCAGCTTTGGTTATTACCCAAGATGTGCTTATTACTTTAGTTCCGTTTTCAATAGAAATTAATGCTCGCCCGCCTGCGCTCGAAGGAAAAAATACTTTGGCAGTTTCGCCCACTGTATAGTTAGTTTTGTTTGATGAAAATACTAATTTATTGGCCGCTTCGCCATCGGTTACACGAGTTTTGGCCGACCAATACGGCATATCTATATATACAGTATTGCCTGTGGCATGCCCACCATTAGGGTCGCTTACGTATATTAGGTAACGTCCCCATTCGTCATCGGGTACTGCAAATTGTACACTTCCTTTACCAGCAGCATTGGTGTTAAGTGTAAAATTTTTATACGCTGTTTTTACATTAGCCGAGTTATAGTTAGATAAATTATCGGCTGATGCGTCCCACCACCAGCGCGATTCTAACTTATATATTCTTATTTCTACACCATTTACAGGCTTAGGTTTTCCGTTTGCATCTACTGTTATTATTTCAAATTTATTATTGGTTTTGGTTTCTAACATACCGTATCGGTTGGCTTCGGGAGTTTTTACGCCAACATATATTAAATAAGGCGAGTAAGTGGTACTGGCTACATCAGTGCTTACATCTCCACCATTTTCATATACTTTGGTTGTAAATGTAGCTTTAAGCATACCTGGTGCTACTCCCTTAATACTTGGGTTTATCTCTACCGATGCTCTACCATTGGCATCTATCTTACCCGAATATATGTTTACATCCTCAGTAGTAAATTCACGTGTAGGGTCATCAAATACGTAGTTGGCAAAATTTTTAAAGCTAGTGGTTTGTTGTGTAAACTTGGCTTGTATTTCGGTTTTTAAATCTTTGGCAACAGCACCGTGCATCCACGTTACTTGTAGGTTGTTTATGTTTTTGGTGTTTGATGATAGTGTTGCGTTGTCAAAACTATTTCTAATTTTAAGGCGATTGGGTTTTATGGTTTCTATTTTTATGTTTTTATAAAAACGTGCGCCACCAACACTTACAACCGCTTCCCAGCTCCCTGTAAGTGCGTTGGTACTAGTAGGTACTACAAATTTGTAGTGATTATGTGCGCTATATTTTTGTACCATTTGATACGTTAATTTACCATTAGGGTCGCTTAGTTTTAATTGTATGGGATGGGTTGTAGGTAGTTTGTTGGCATTATCGTTTAGTATAAAACCTAAATACAAACTATCGCCAGGTCGCCATACGCCTCGCTCGCCATAAATGTAGCCTTTAAGTCCTTTTTGTAGTGTAACACCTGCCACATCAAAATTACTGGTAGATAGTGAGTTGGCATCGTCCAGCTTTACATAGGTAGTATTTTTACCTTGTGTAATAATGGCAAAGTAGGCAAATTTATCTAATTCAAAAGTAACTGTACCCTCGCTATTGGTGTTGGCTTCGGCTATTTTTTGTTGCTGAAAACTATATAACTCTACCTTAGCATTTGCCACAGGTTCGGTTGTTACAATATTTGCCACAGCTACAAAATACGATTTGTTTTCGCCACGTTTTACTATTGCACCAAGGTTTGTAGCTAGTACGTTTGTGCCTATGCGAGTATTGTGGTAATAATAGTTACTGCAAGGGTTTTCACCATCGCCGTAGTTATAATCGCCATTGTAATAATCGTCGTAATAGCCACTATAGTTTACATCGTTTTCATTTGTGGGTTCTTCGCCGTTAGTTGTTAATTCTTTATCATCATAGTAGTCATCTTTAGAAGCGTTATTATTTTCGTTAGCAGTGCATTTGTATAACGAGTATGATTTTTTAAACGAAAATTCTACGCGGTATATTGCACCAGGTTCGGGCGTTACAAGCGTTGATAAATCTAATGCGTAAGTATTCCACTTACTGTAATTAAGTATATTGTTTTGTTTTAAATTAATAGATTTTTGCGCAATGGCTTGTGCTACTTGTTTTAAACCATGTGTTCCATTTATTTCATTATCCTGCAAAAACTGCAAAATATTATTTTTATAAATTTTATACACTTTAACATCAACAGAGCTTAGGTTAGCGGCTTCAAAGTTTATTTTTAAGTTATTGGCACTTGGCAATAAAGTACCATTTTTTATAAAACGTACCCCAGGTTTGGTTTGTTCAAAAAGCACTTTTTGTGTAAATGCTTTATTCATTTTTAAATTGTATTCGCTCTCAATACCCTGAAAAACTTCTACCAACAAATTGCCTGTTAATGGTTCTTCAAATAATACTTTAAGTACATTGCCATTGGTTAAATAACGTAGGTTGGTGGCTAGTTCCACGGCTATTAATCCGCCAAAGTCTTGTGTTTTTTTTACTGGTTGCGAAAAATTAATTAGCAATGCTTGATTGTTAGTTTCATCCACTTCTAAATTTAACACCTTAAAATTATTCATGCCCGCAATGGGTATATTTACACTTCCTTTTTGGTCAATATTTAGTTGGCTACCATTCCACGTAACTTCAATGTTAGTGTCGGTTGTAAACTGTTGTATGCTATCTATTATAAACTTAAATTCGGTAGGTGTACTCGTGGTCTTATCAAATTTTACAGAAAGATTATTATCGTTTTGAAATGCCATTATTATTTTTTCGGCATCTGTAAAAGTCATATTATCAGCTGTTTTTAATGTTCCGTTTAGGTACTGCCATTTTTTGCTGTATGATTGTATATCGTGGGTTAGCAGTATAAAATCTTGTTTTATGGTGTGTATTGTAAAATTAAAATTGGTAAGTTCTTTGGGTACTTTTATTAATTTGGCTAATTTTAATGTTATTTTATATTCTTGATTTTGTGCTAATTTATTAGTAGGTACAAAGGCTATTGTAGTGTTGTTTAAGGCTATCACTTTACCCTTAACACTTGGCGAAATATCAAACAAATCATTATTTAACTCTTGGTTGGGTTTCCAATCGTTTTTTATAAATGCGAGCTGTACACGTATGTCTGCATCAGATGATGTATAGCCAGCTGTAAAACTACTTATGTAATCAGTAAACAACGAAAAGTCGGAGTTAAAACTCGAGTCGGTTTTTTTGCTACACGCTGTTAATAATACAACTGTTAGTAATAAACTAATTAGTTTTTTGGTTTTCATTTTTTGTTTTTTTTTATATTAATGCTTACAACCTGTAACTAAAGTTTCAATATTTACTATTATTTGTAACATAATTGAACTATTCTATTCTTTAAAATTCGCAGTAAATACAAGCGTTTTTTAAACAATCAATATTTATTTTATTTAACCTCTAAATCGTAATTGGTATAAACTTTATTGTTAAAATATTTTTTTATAAATTTAAGTGGTATTGAACTAAGCTATCCGTTGGCGACGCACTTACTGTTCCTAATTCATAATTATTATTTAATAAGCATTGGGCAAGTTCGGCTTTAAAATTATAAGCAATAGAACCAGTAAAATGTATTTTTTGGTTCTTAATAGGATAAAAACCTAGTTGCGTATCTACAAACTCTTGGAAACCTTGCTGTACAATGTTTTTGAGTACTGGTTCATCCAAATGTGTGTGTATAAATTGTGCAAACTGAGCTAAAAAACGGTTAGGAAATGGCTTTTTATATATTTCGTTAAGGAGGTCCTCTGTCGTATAATTGTATTGTGCCAGGAATGCATTGTTAATGTTTTCGTTAAAGCTTTTACTCATGTATTTTTTAAGAAACAATTTACCCATGTAACTTCCACTGCCCTCATCGCCAAGTATATAACCCAGCGAGGTTACATTGCGAGTAATAACTGTACCGTTATACATACAACTATTGCTACCGGTTCCTAGTATACAGGCAACGCCCTCGGCATCGCCACATAAGGCACGTGCTGCAGCCATGAGGTCGTGGTCTATGTATATTTGTGCCGATTTAAAATACTGTTGCAAACAGTCGTGCATAAACTTTTTTTTCTCTACAGTAGAGCAACCAGTACCATAAAAATAAATTGCCGAAACTTCTTTTTCATCAATGCTATCAAAGGCTATAGCTATGGTTTGCGCTACTATGGCTTCGCTTACTTGGTAAGGATTAAGCCCTATGGTATGGGTTATAAAATGTTGTATACCGTTTTTTATTATTCGCCAATCGGTTTTTGTTGAGCCACTGTCTGCTATTAAAATCATGGTTTTGTTAAGTGCTTGAGGTTAGTTGTTACCTTCAAAGATAATAGATTTTTGTAGTTGGGAAAATAATGTGTTGATAAGCAAAAAAGTGATTGCTAACAATGGTGTTTTGTATCAAATAATAATATATTTGTTGTAATTAATTAAATTAAATAAATATAAAACAATGATTAAATTATTATTTGGCTGGAATGTACTATTAACACTTGTAATAGTTTTTTTATTAACAATGAAAAAGGATGATACTATTATTTTGCCAGCCAACACAGCAACAGTAGGGGTAGTTAATATAGCTAATTTACCTACAGGAAGTATTGTGTATGTGAATACTGATTCGTTAATGAATAATTACAAATTAGTAAAAGATTTTAAGCAAGAAATGGAGCGAGAACGATCGGTAAAAGAAAATGCGTTTCAAAATAAAATGGCGGCTTTAGAAAAACAAGTTACCGATTTTAAAGAAATAGCACAACGACTATCGCCCGAGGAAGGGCAACGCCAACAACAAGAATTGATGCTTAAAGAACAAAAATTAGGCGAGTACAGAGAAAATTTAATGGCAGAATTATCTAAAAAAGAAATAGATAAAAATACCGAAATGACTAAGCGAATAAGCGATTATTTAAACAAACTAAACGCCTCGGGTAAATACACGTATGTAATGGGCTACGCTCAAGGTGGAGGAATATTGCACGCAAATAAAACATTAGATATTACCACACAAGTTGTAGCAGGATTAAATGCGGAATACAAGAAATAATTACGAATTACGTTTATATCAATTACAAATAAAAAAACGCAAATGAAATTAAAAATCATTTGCGTTTTTTTGGTTTTTAATAAAATAATTTAAGATTACTGTAACTTTTACTGTAGCTTATACGTCTTATTCAAAAACAAACTAACACTATGTAGTTTAACATTACAATCAAGTTAGACGTAACCCAATTGTAATATAACAGACATCGACTCCGTTACTTCACAACTTAATCAAGCGTTCTCAAGAAATAATAATTTAAAATTAACAATGATTAATAAAGCATTATAACATAATAATACCGCTCAGGCTCCACCCAATAAAGCCTTACAAAAATACATAATACAACCAAAATAAATGAAAACACTACACACACTCCTAACTGCTGCAAGCCTTGCTATATATGCCACAGGCGCATTAGCACAAACTGATAGTACTACAAAAAAAGAAATTGAAACTGGTGCATTTACAGGTATTATTGCTGGCGGAAATTTTAACATAATACTTAACGAGGCACTAACCACAAAGGTGCAAGTAGAAACCACAAGCGCAAACCAAGATAATATAAGTGCCAAAGTAAATAATGAAAATGCGCTGGTAATAAGTAGCAATGGCAAAGTCAATGCAAAAACTACACTCTACATATATGCACCCACTATTAACTATATAAAACTAAGCGGTAGTGCCGAATTGAGTACCAACGACGACTTAATAGAAAATGAACTACGCATAGTAATGAGTGGCGCAGCCGAGGCTAACTTAGCCATAGTTGCTAACGATTTAAAAACTGAGGTAAGCGGTGCTGCCGAACTCAAAATAAAAGGGGTTACTAATAATCACACGAGCCAAATAAGTGGTGCAGGCGAACTTAAAGCCCTAAAATTATTGACTACCAACACTACCGCCAAAATGAGTGGTGCTGGGCATGCGCAGGTAAATGCTAAAAACGAATTAAATGCCAACATATCGGGTGCATCAAGTATTTCATTTAAGGAAGAGCCTGCCATTAAAAATATAGATGTGAGTGGCGCAGGTAGTGTTACCAAAAAAGAAGAAGATACCGAAATAGCCAAAGCCGAACTAAATGCTAACGGAGGTAGCGACACTACTCGTTTTAAATTTAAGAACAAAAAAATAATAATTATTGATGGTAATGATAGTGCGGCAAGTAGTAAAAACAAACCAAGAAAAGACACTTGGCATCATTGGTCGGGACTAGAATTTGGATTTAATTATTTTTTAAATTCAGCTAATTCTACTAACTTAGGTAGTGGATACAATTATCTTCAAAACCCAGGTAAATCATACCATGTAGCACTTAATTTTTTCGAAAAAGATTTTAATTTGTATAAAAACAAAATAAGCATAGTTACTGGTTTAGGATTAGAATTTGCTAATTATAGCATTGGCAACAACATGACTTTGAATACTAATGGTGAATTACCAGTTTATCTACCCATCTTACAGGCAGTTAATATACCAAAACAAAAAAACAAATTGCGTGCTAATTATTTAACAATACCAATGTTGCTAGATTTTAATACAAGTAAATTTAGAAAAAATAATTTTCATTTAACAATGGGTATAATAGGTGCATGGCGTTATGGTTCGTATACCAAACAAACACTAAGCGGCATTAAATCTACCATAAAACAAAAAGATGATTTTGGAACAAATGATTTTAAATTTTGTGCTACTGCAAGAGTCGGCTACAGAAATTTAAGTTTATTTGCTAATTACGGTTTAACGCCTTTCTTTACTAAAACAAACAACCCCGATTTATATCCAGTAACAATTGGTGTTTCGTTAGGCATATATTAAAAGTTCAATATTAACTTAAATGCCCAATTTTATAACATTGTTGTAAAAAATTGGGCATTTAACTTTAGGTACAACACACTATTCAAAGTTATATTGCGATAGCTAACAATAGTAAATTGCTTTATTCATATTTAGTCTAAATAATGCTTTGTGCAGTCAAATTATTATCTACATTTGCATTGTTATTTTAATTCAATCTAAATAGTAATAATAAATATATAATGAGAAAACAACTCCTACTATTAAGCACACTCATAGCATTAGCAACCGCAACACAAGCGCAAATATTTACAAGAGAAGACTCGCTAAATGCTGGTTTGGTAGGCAGTAACAATGCCACAGTAATATCAGGTTATGGAGAGGTTAAATATGAATACAACAGTTACACAAGCACTGCAACAGCGAGCGTGCCGCGTGCCGTTATGTTTATAGGACATAGATTTAATGAGCGTTATCAACTATTTAGCGAGTGGGAACTTGAAAATGCAAATACTGCAGATGGCGGCGAATTTGGTGTAGAACAGCTATTTATAAAGTATAATATCAACCGAAGCATATACATTACAGCAGGTTTGTTTACACCTCGTATAGGCATTATTAACGAAAACCATTTACCCACTACATTTAACAGTATTAACCGTCCGTTTGTTGAAACACTATTAATACCAGCTACATGGCGCGAGATAGGAGTGGGATTGTACGGACAATCGGAAAGTGTGTTGGGTTTAAATTATGCAGTAAGTTTAACTAATGGTTTAGACGCTTCGAAGTTTAGTAATGGTACAGGTATACGTGGAGGACGTGGTGCTGGCAATACTATAAATGCCAAAACAATAGGCATTACACCATCAGTACTATATTACCACAATAATTTTAGAATGCAAGCAAGTGGTTACTACGGAGGTAGTGTAGGCGTAAGCCCGCGCGAAGCAGATAGTTTGTATTTAGAAACAGGTCCATTAGGAGCAGCTGTGGCAATGGCAGAAGCCAATGTTCAGTACAAACATAATGGAGTAAGCATTAAAGCGTTGGTGGCTTATACTAACATTACCAAAGCACAAGACATAAATAGAGCGTATGCAAATAATACGCCTAGCGAAATGATAGGAGGATATGCCGAGTTAGGGTATAATGTATTACACAAAAAACAAGCGGTAAAATCGCTTACTATATTTACACGGTATGAGTATTTGGATTTAAACAGTAAAGTGCCTGTAAA